>CAYTJW010000440.1:0-5105 GCA_964438135.1 uncultured Thermoanaerobaculia bacterium | reverse complement strand
GACCCGACCCCGGCTCCCGGCCTAAGGTGGAGCGAAGGCTCGAACGAGCGGGAGGTCGTCATGCGCAACGTGATCCTGGTGGCGCTCACCCTGGTCCTGGCGGTCTCCTCGCCGGCCCTGGCGGCGGAGTGGGCCGAGCTCGAACCCGCCACCTCGCCGTCGGCCCGGATCGGTCACTCGCTGGTGACCCTCGCCGACGGCGTCTACCTGTTCGGGGGAGACGACGCCACCCACCACACGCTCGGCGACCTCTGGCGCTGGGACCGGTCCGGCGGGACCTGGGAGCTGCTGGCCTCCTCGACCCCGGCCGGCGCCCGCACCTACCACTCGGCGTGTGCGGTCGGCGGCAAGATGCTGGTCGCCTTCGGCTACGGCGGCAACCCGGTGCACGACGACCTGTGGCTCTACGACCCGGAGCTCGAGCTGTGGTTCGCGGTCACGACCTACCCCGCGCTGCCGGGGCGGGGCATCGGCATGATGGCGGCCCTCAGCGACAACCAGGTGTTCGTCGCCGGCGGCTACGGCGCGACCGGCGATGCGCTGGCGGACGCCTACGTGCTCAGCTTCGGCTCCATGCCCAAGACGGCCGGGGCCGGCGTCTCGGTCAGCGCCTCGACCCTCCCCGGCCTGCCGGTGGCGCTCTACGGCGCCGGCGCGGCGGCGCTCGACGGCCGGCCGGCGGTGATCGGCGGCTGGGCCCACGCCAAGCAGCCGGTCGACGACATCTACCTGTACAACTCCGACACCATGACGTGGGAGACGGTGAGCCCGTCCGGCGAGCCGGTGCTGGGGCGCACCCTGGCGGCCACGGCCACCTGGCGCCAGTCGCTCAAGGGCACCGGCTGGGGCGACGTGGTCCTGATCTTCGGCGGCGAGACGGCCGAGAAGGCGAACGCCTCGGCCACCTTGCAGGTCTGGGACTCGACCGCCAACACCTGGTCCTACGGCCCGGCGCTGCCGGTGGCGCTGTCCTCCCAGGCGGCGGCGGCTCTGCCGCCGGCGGCGGGCGACAGGACCGTGCAGTTCCTCATGTTCGGCGGCATGGACGTCGGGCAGAACCGGCTCGGTGCGACCTACCAGCTCTCCTCCGACGTCGCCCTGGTGGCGGACCAGACCATCTACCTGCCGGCGGCGGCGCACGGCGCCGGGGTCGGCGACACCCTGTGGCTGACCGACGTCGAGCTGCACAACCGGGGCGGCGAGGCGGCGGTCGGGACGCTGGCCCTGCTGGTCAAGGACCGGCCCAACCCGGAGCCGGCGACGGTGGCGGTCGAGGTCGGGGCCGGGCAGAGCGAGCGGCTCGCCGACGCGCTGACCCTGTTCGGCTTCACCGGCTCGGCGGCGCTGCGGCTGGAGGTGGCGGGGGGCGACGTGGTGGTGACCAGCCGCACCTACAACCAGGGCGCCGCCGGCACCTATGGCCAGTTCATCCCGGGCGTGGCCGCGGCGGGGGCGCTGGCGTTCGGCGACGAGGCGCGGCTGATCCAGCTCGCGCGCTCGGCGGACCCCGCGACGGGCTTCCGCAGCAACGTCGGCTTCGTCAACGTCGGCGCCGGCACCGCCGACCTCGAGGTGGAGCTGTACGCCGCCGACGGCTCGCAGGTGGGGGAGACCCTGCAGGTGCAGCTGCGCGGGTTCGAGTACCGGCAGCTGACCGACGTCTACGGCCTGGTGGGCGCCGGCGACGTGGCGGACGGCTACGCGGTGGTGCGGACCACGACTCAAGGGGGGCGCTTCTTCGCCTACGCCTCGGTGGTCGACAACGCGACCGGCGACCCGATCTACGTGCAGCCGCAGCGGTCGATGGGGGAGGCGGGTGGCTGCATCGCGGCGGCGGCGCACGCCGACGGGGTGGGGGGCACGGTCTGGCGCACCGACCTCCAGCTGCACAACCCGGGGGCGGCGACGGCGCGGGCGCGCATCTTCTACCTGGCCAAGGACCAGCCGAACATGGCCCCGATCATGGCCACGGTGCGGGTGGACCCAGGCGAGAGCCTGCGCTACGAGGACGCCCTGCCGGAGCTCCTCGGCGTGACCGGCGCGGGGGCCCTGACGCTGGAGTGGCAGGTGGGCGAGCTGATGGTCACCAGCCGGACCTACAACCTGGGGCCGGACGGGACCTACGGCCAGTTCATCCCGCTCGAGCAGATGGGCGACGCGACCGGCTTCGGCGAGGAGGCGCGGCTGATCCAGCTGACCGACGCGGAGAGCGCGAGCGAGGGCTTCCGCTCCAACATCGGCCTGGTCAACGTCACCCCCGCGCCGCTCGACGTCGAGGTCGACCTGCGCTCCGCCGACGGCACCCTGCTCGGGACCTGGGCCGCGACCGTGCGCGAGTACGAGTACAAGCAGCTGACCGACATCCAGAGCGTGCTCGGGGTGGGCGAGGTCGAGGACGGCTTCGCGGTGGTGCGGACCACGACCCAGGGCGGGCGGTTCTTCACCTACGCCTCGGTGGTCGACAACGCCACCGGCGACCCGGTCTTCATCCCGGGGATGTAGGGGGCTCGGCTCAGGGGGGCCGAGGCGGCTCGGCCGCGGCCTCGACCGCCAGGTCCTGGTGGAAGAGGAAGCGCCGGTCGAGCTCGACCGCGCGAGACGCGACCGCGGCGCCCGAGGCGTCGCGGGCCTCGAGGAGGTAGCGCCCGGGCGGCAGCCCGTCGAGGCGGAAGTAGCCCGCCGGGGTCGGTCGGGTGCGGCCGCGCACGGCCCCGCCCTGGTCGAGCACGACGACCTCCACCTCCGCCGGTCGCGCCGGGTCGGCGCTCGCGACCCGCCCGGCGAGGCCGAGCACCAGGTCGGCGTGGAAGTCGAGCCGGGTCACGCCGCCGGCCCGGACCTCCACCAGCCGTGCCGGCTCGCGCACCGACAGCTCGATCGGCAGGCGGTCGACGTCGAGGGCGACCCGGTACACCCCGGGCTCGAGCCCGTCCACCAGGTAGCGCCCGCCAGCATCGGTCCGGCCGCGCACCCGGCCGTCGACCAGGACGGCGATGCCCGCCAGTCGCCGGTCCCCCTCCGGCGGCAGCCACGGGGCCACGACCCCGCCCGAGATCCCCCCCTCGCGCCGCATCGCGGCGCCGTAGCCCCAGCCGCGGGCCAGCCCGGAGGGCGTGACCGCGAGGTCGGCGAGCAGCGACAGCTGTACCACCGTCGAGCCGTCGCCCCCTTGCAGCGGGTCGTCCCGCGCCTCCAGGCGGGCCAGCAGCCCGGGCAGCAGCTCGAGGCTGGCCGCGGCTTCGTAGCCCAGATCGCCGTCGGCCTCGACGGCGCCGACGGTCCACGACAGCCGGCGGAGAGAGAACGAGCCGCCGTACAGGAAGGCGCCGTGACGGCGGCCGGCATCCCCGGCGTCGGTGGCCGACAGCCGGCCGCGCAGGCCCCGACCGAGCTGGCGCTCGAGGTCGAGCTGGGTCTGCTCCTCGTAGCGGGTCAGGGACAGGCGGGTCAGCGCGTCCGGCGCCCACTGGGCGTGGTAGTTGTACGCGCCGTCGTAGCCGGGCCGGGCGTCCAGGCTCAGGGTGCGGTGGGCCTGCCACCACACGGCCGGGCCGAGGTACGAGGTGTCCTCGCCGCCTTCGCTGCGGGCGAGCCCGCCCACCAGCGACACCATGAGGGAGCCCCGCCACCACCGGCCGAGCTCGGCGGTGCCGCGATCCTCCTCCGGGCTGCCCGGGGCGGCGAAGCCGTGGTCGCGGTGGCGGGTGTCGGCGACCCAGAACCACTCCCGCCAGCGGCCGTCGCCGAGCAGCTGCCAGGCGCCGTCGCCTTCGTCGTTGACGGCGCAGTAGGCGCCCCAGGCGCCGAGCCGGCCGAGGCTGAAGGCGCTGCCGCCGACCGCCTGGCGGCGGTCGCCGAGGGACTGGGCCGCGGCCTCCACCGTGACCCGCTCGCCGAGGCCGTAGCGCAGCTGGTAGAAGGCGCCGAGGTCGCCGGTGGCCGTGCTCTGGTGGCGCAGGCGGTTGCCGACCTCGCCGACGCCGCCGTAGTGCACCACGCGGCCGGCCGGGAGCTGCAGGTTGCCGGCCTGGGAGTAGAGCTGCTCCACCGCCACCGGCACCCCGGGGCGGCCGAACTCGTACAGCGCGACCTCGACCTGGATCGTGTCGCCGGGACCTGCCGGCACGTCGACGATCTCGTAGCGCCCGTCGAGGCCGATGACCCGGCTCGCGACCGGCTGGCCGGCGACCCGCAGCACGGCCGTGCCGCCGGGGGGGCCCTGGCCGCGGATGACGCTGGTCGGGGCGCCGGCGTAGGGGACCAGCTGGCCGCTCGAGCCGAAGGAGCCGGCGAGCAGGGAGGCGCCGCGGTAGACCTGGTCGGGGGCGTCGGTGTACGAGGCCTGGACGCCGGTCAGCTCGAGGGGGTCGAGCACGGGGTGCAGCAGCACCTGGTCCACCCCCAGCAGGTACCGCGCCCGCCCCGCCTCCCGCACCCACCAGGCGGACTCGACCTCGCCCTCGGTCCGGTCGTCGACCCGGCGGCCGCGCAGGCCGACGTTCCAGTGGCCGGGGCCGAGCAGGCCGCCGAGCTGGGAGTCGAGGGTGGTGGCGGTGCGGGACCCGGCGTCGGTGCTGGTCAGCTCGGCGCGCAGGGCCGACAGGGTCGCGCTCGGGGCGGAGACGTCCGGGGTGACCACCTCGGCCTCCTCCGGCGGCGGCGGCGGCGGGCGGAAGGGGTCGAAGGGCAGGTCGAGCCGGACGGCGTTCAGGGCCACGTCGAGCGCGACCCGCGCCGCCAGCGCCGCGGCCAGGGTCTCCAGGGTCACGAAGGCGAGGCCGCGGTCGAGACGGGCGTCCTCGGCGGCGATCCTCGCCAGGCCGATCGGCGTCGTCACCTGCCAGCCCTGGTCGTCGCGGGCCCACGGCAGGCCGAGGGCGGCCAGCAGGTCCTCCAGCGACAGGTCGGCCGGCTGCCCTTCCGCGGGAGCCCGGTAGGCGAGGCCCTCGCCGGTGTCGCGGCCGTTGACCAGCAGGCCCACCAGCTCCGGGGCGCGGCCGGGCTCCTCGGCCTCGCCGGCGGCCCGGAAGTAGCGCGAGCTCGGCATCCGCGCCGCGCCGGCCGTGCCCCAGCTCGCCTCGAGCCGGCTCTCCGCGGTGCCCTCC
>CAYTJW010000439.1:0-5106 GCA_964438135.1 uncultured Thermoanaerobaculia bacterium | reverse complement strand
CCATCCCCCCGACGCAAAGGGACGTCTGATCACGGAGGCGGCCCGGGGCGAGGGGGCGCCCGCGCGGCGGGAGGCGCTGGCAACCGTTGCCACCGCGCGCGCCGGCGCCCCCGGCCTTCGCCCGGCGCGGCCGAGTTGAGAGCAAGTATCAGGAATTCGAGCACTTGACAGGCCGGCCCCAGTGAGGACAATGGCCTGCGGAGGCACGAATGACCCGGACTCGGTCTCGCCTGGTGGTGGTGGTGGTGGCAGTGGGCGCTCTCGGCCTGGGCCTGGTCGCGCGCGGCCAGGACGAGGCGCCGGAGCCGATCGACTCCTCGGCCTGCGGCCAGTGCCACGAGGACAGCTCGCACGGGACCAAGATCGCGGACGACCTGTCCCACTCGATCCACGAGGGCCTCGAGTGCCTCGACTGTCACCAGCTCTCGGGCACGGTGCCGCACCAGCCCGCCGAGGGCTTCGCGGTCGGCCTCGACGGCTGCGGCAGCTGCCACGACGAAGCCGCCGCGCAGTACACGACCCACGGTCGCTCGGCGGTGAGCGCCGGCGGCGACGTGCCGACCTGCGCCGGTTGCCACGGCGACCACGACATCCTGCCGTCGGCGGTCAAGCTGTCCCGGACCCACCCGGTCAACCTGCCCCAGACCTGCGGCCGGTGCCACAGCAACCTCGACCTGACCACCAAGTACGAGATCCTGCTCGACAACCCGGTCGAGGTCTACGAGTCCAGCGTCCACGGCCAGGCCGCCAAGGGTGGCGTCTACGTCGCCGCCACCTGCAACGACTGCCACTCGACCGCCGGGTCGGCCCACCGCATCCTCGCCCCCGGCGACCGCGACTCCTCGATCAACCACTTCAACATCCCCACCACCTGCGGCCGGTGTCACAAGGGGGTCGAGAACGACTACTGGGAGGGGATCCACGGCAAGCTCGCCAGGCGCGGCGAGACCGACGCGCCGGTGTGCACCCGCTGCCACGGCGAGCACGGCGTCCTGTCGCCCGACGACCCGCGCTCGCCGGTGTCGCGGGCCAAGCTCGCCGAGCAGACCTGCTCGCCGTGCCACGAGTCGACGGTGCTGAACGAGAAGTACGGCATCCCCAGCGGCCGTCTGAACACCTTCGTCGACAGCTACCACGGCCTCAAGACCAAGGCCGGCGACACCCACGTCGCCAACTGCGCCTCCTGCCACGGCGTCCACCGCATCCTGCCGTCGACCGACCCGACCTCGACCATCCACCCCGCCAACCTGCAGCACACCTGCGGCGAGTGCCACCCGAGGATCTCCGCCGGCATGGCGTCGACGCCGATCCACGGCGTGTCCGGCGAGGGCCTCAGGACGCCGGCGGCGGACGTGGTGGAGAAGGTCTACCTCGTCCTCATCGCCGTGGTCATCGGCTCGATGGTGCTGCACTGGCTGATCGACCTCGGGCGCCAGCTCTACCGGGTCATGAAGCAGCGGCCGCAGGTGCGGCGGATGCTGCCGGGCGAGGTGTGGCAGCACACCCTGCTGTCCCTGACCTTCGTCGTCCTGGTCATCTCCGGCTTCGCCCTCCGCTTCGACCAGAGCTGGCTGTCGCGGCTCTTCTTCGGCTGGGAGGGGGGCTTCGAGGTGCGCGGCCTGGTGCACCGGGTGGCGGCGGTGCTGTTCATGCTCACCGTGGTCTGGCACGCGGCCTACCTGCTGACCGCCCGCGGCCGCCGCTTCGTCCGCGACATGTGGCCGAACCGGCACGACTTCGAGTTCTTCTGGGCGCGCATCCAGTACAACCTCGGCCGGCGCGAGCACACCCCCTGCATCCAGCGTTTCAGCTACGTCGAGAAGGCCGAGTACTGGGCCCTGGTGTGGGGCACGGCGGTGATGGTGGCGACCGGGCTCATGCTGTGGTTCGACAACTGGTTCATCCAGCATGTGCCGAAGGGCGCCCTCGACGTCGCCCTGGTGGTGCACTACTGGGAGGCGTGGCTGGCGACCCTCGCCATCCTCATCTGGCACATGTACTCGGTGGTGTTCAACCCGCACGTCTACCCGATGAACCCGAGCTGGATCACCGGCACCATGCCGGAGGCGATGTACCGGCGCGAGCACCCCGGTCACCTCGAGGAGGCGCGGCGCGAGACCGAGGAGCTCGCCCGGGCGGCGGCCGCGATCCTCGAGCCGGACGCGGTCCACGAGGACGAGGCGCACGAGCCCGAGGAGGAGCTCGTCGACCCGCCCGCGGCCGGGGGCCGCCCGAACGGCGGGACGCCGGGCTGAGGGCGAGCCCCGCCCCGGGCTCGTCGAGAGAGCGAGAGCCTCGCGGCCGAGGCAGCTCCCGCGGGATCGGGAGCTCGTCCCCGCCTGCCCGTGCTCGGAGCCGACGGGGCGGGCGGGGGCTCGGGAGGAGGGCGGGTCGGGTCCCGGCGCCGACGGGCGCCGGCCGTGACACGCGGGCACCCGCCGCCAGGGGCATCGGGTGCGGGCACGACTGCGGCAGGACCCGCGACGACCGGCCGGGAGGACCCCGCTCAGCCCCCGGCCAGGGCCTCCTCGACCGTGGCGAAGGCCGTCTCGGCCTGCCGCCAGTAGTCCAGCAGCGGCGCCCCGCACCCGGCGACGAAGGCCCCGGCCGGGGCGCCGTCAGCGGACCACAGGCGCAGCAGCCGGTCGCCGTTGTGCAGGGCCCAGTGGCGCCCGTCCGGGTAGAAGTGCTGGACGAGCACGCCCTGGCGGGTCTTGACGTGGTCGTGGTCGGAGGGGCGGTCCCAGGTCGTGTCGACGATCGCCTCGACCACCTGCCAGGTGCCGCCGGAGCGGAGGCGACCCTCGCTGACGGCGAGGCCGGAGTCGTTGGGCAGACCGAACACGAGGCAGGGGCCGAAGGCCCTCGCCAGCTCGGCCAGCCAGGGCTCGTGACCGTGGGCGAAGTGGGAGGTGGCGACGACCCGCCGGGCCAGGCCGAGCCCCGGCGTGGCCGTCCCGTACCCCGAGGCGCTGCTCATCAGCTCGCACAGCTGGTCGGTGCCGGCCGAGTAGCCGACGGTCAGCAGCCCGGCTGACCGGCGACCCTCGAGGGTGCGACGGAATCGCTCCGGGTCGCCGCCGAAGTCGGCGCCGAGCTGGCGGTAGCGGCTCATGCCGAGGCGGGGCGAGCCGCCGCCGAGGATCACCACCGCGGCCGACTCGAGGGCGTGCCACAGCGCCTCCACGTCCTCGCGGCGCAGGTGGGGGTGCCAGAAGAAGGGGAAGGCGTCGAGGCCGTGGGCGCGGTAGAACTCGAAGAACCAGTGGAAGGAGTCCCAGTTGAAACGCTGCTGGGCGCAGTCGACCTCGCCGTCGACCGCGGCCGACAGCGGCAGGAACAGCAGGCGGCGGTTGCCGCGCAGGGCCCGCTGCACGATCCAGTCGTTGTGGATCAGGTTCGAGCGGTCATGGGAGCTGTAGACGAGGACCGAGGGCTCCATGGTGACGTCTCCCTGGCCCGGTGGCGCGCTCGGGTCCTTGAGGGAACGAGATCATGACAGCTGAGTCGAGTCGTGCGGCACCGGGAGCCCATCCCCACGTACCCGTACCCGTTCCAGTACCCGCTGTCCCTCGCTGCGGGAGCCCGAGGGGGCGGGGCTTCCCGCGGTCGGCGCCGACACGGGGCGCTGTCCTGGAGAGCCCCCGCCCGCCCCGTCGGGTACGGGTACGGGCACGGGTGCGGGTACGGGAGAGCACGCCTCGACCGCCCGGGAGGATCCCGCTAGTCCTCGACCACGAACAGGGGCACCGCGCCGCCGCCGACGGCGACGTTGATGATCGACTGGGTGGAGAGGCGGCTGATGCAGCCGCCGTAGCTGCCGCCGAGGGCGAACGGGTTGATGTTGACCTTGCGCGGCTCGAAGCTCAGGCCGTGCGGCGTGACGACCGGGAAGGGCTCCTCCGGGATGACCACCCGCCGCTGCACCACCCAGTCCCCGGCGAGGGCGAGCCCGATCGCCTGGTCCCACTCGGCCTCGCTCACCTCCGAGCCGATGTAGACGTTCTTGCCGCCGTAGGATGTGTTGGGCTTGAGCACCAGGGCGGCGCGCTCCTGGCGCAGGTAGGGGACGAGGTCGACCTCGCGGCCGTCGACCGCGGTCCGCCCCTCCACGACCTTGCGGGTCCAGGGGATGGTGGCGGCCGCGACCTCCCGCTCCTCGGGCGAGAAGCGGTCGGCCAGGGCGGGGTCGGACAGGAGGGAGAAGATGACCTTGTTGTCGGCCAGGCGGGAGCGGAAGGAGTTGGCGAAGCAGGCGGCCCGCGAGCGGTAGGCGGCGAGGAAGGTCGCCGCCTCGTCGCGCTTCGCCAGCAGCTCGCTGGTGATGACCCGCTTGTAGACGAAGTTGACCGGCTCGCCGGCGAAGCGGAGGCGGTCGCCGTCGAGCTCCGCCTCGCGCGGGTCGGCGATGACGCACGGGATGCCGTGGTCGGCGAAGTAGGCCTGGAACATGTCGAACTCGGGGCTGGTGGCGATGCCCTTCCAGTCGACGATCGCCACCTTGAGCGGCTCGCGCCCGCCCCACTCGTGGTAGATGCGGCGGAAGGCGTGCAGCAGCGCCGCCCGCCCGGACGGGCAGTGCAGCCGGTGGCGCCGCTCGAACTCCTCGCAGAAGGGGGTGGTGCGGAGGGCCGCGGCCAGCTCGTCCGCGTAGGCGATGCCGGCCGGGCTGTCGCAGTTGAACTCGAGGAAGGTCAGGCTGTCGCCGGCGACGAAGGCGTCCATGCGGTTGATCGCCACCAGCAGCGGGTAGCCGGGGTCGACGACGGTCAGCTCGAGCTCGTCGGGGGCGATGCCGAGGCTCGCGCCCATGCGCTCGATCGAGCCCTCGAAGACGTTGGCGAGGATGGTGTTGACCGAGCCGATGAGGACGTTGCAGGCCCGCTCGAGGGCGGCGTACTGGGAGGAGGTGAGGAGGGACGGGCGGAGGAAGGTGCGCGCCACCGCGCCGCCGTACATGACGCGCCGCTCGGCGAGCAGGGCGTGGACCTGGTCGTTGACCTCGTGGATGCGGGCCGCGTGGCGGCTGACCAGGGCGTTGAACTCGTCGGCCAGCGACTCCCGCTGCAGGGCCTGGCGCGGTGACACCAGGACGGCCGGCGCCGC
>CAYTJW010000438.1:0-5108 GCA_964438135.1 uncultured Thermoanaerobaculia bacterium | reverse complement strand
GTCCATGACCGTCTCCCCTGGCGAGGAAGATAGTGCCCCGGCAGCGGTTTCGCACGGGGCGGGGACGAGCCGGGGCGAAGACCCCGGTCGGGGCGGGACGCCGCCGGCGAGGGGTCCGCGCGGCCGAGGCCCCTACCGGCGCGCGCCGACGCCGGTGACGAGGAGCTGGGTCTCGGGGTCGAGGAGCAGGTTGAGGTCGCGGTCGAGCATCCGCTCGCGGTCCTTGAGGACCTGCAGGCGGATCGTGGTGGCGCGCGAGTCGAGGCGGAAGGCGAGGTCGACCAGGTCCTCGAAGCGGTCGGCCGGCGGCGGCAGGTGGCCGGGCTCTGCCTGCGGCCCGTCGCGGTGGGTGCGGCACGACAGCCACAGCTCGGCGCCGACCTGGACGGCCAGCCCCCGCACCGCCTCCAGCGCCGTCCGCTCGACCCCTTCCAGGCCGGGGTGGTCGAGGATCAGCACCTGCGGCCGGAAGTCCATGGTCTCGACCAGCAGCGCGAGGGCCTGTCGCAGCCGTTCGACCGTGAAGGACTGGCCGAGGTAGGTGTGGATGTGCCGCCGCCGCTCGACCTCGAGCTGGATCAGCGCCAGGTGCTCGAGCTTGCGCTCCCGCCTGAGCATCTCCGCCAGCAGGTCGTCGTACCAGCCCCGCACCTTGGGGACGGTCGAGCGCACCGACACGTGCAGCACCTTCTGCCCGGCCAGCAGGGCGTCGACACCGATGCCGACCAGGAAGGCGGTCTTGCCCACCCCGGCCCGGGCCATGACCATCGCCAGCCGCCCCGGCCCCGGGCCCGGGTGGCCGTCGCGCTCGAGCAGGGTCCGGGGGGAGCGGCGCAGGGTCAGCATCAGCTCGGTCATACGTCCTCCTCCACCGCCGCCGTGCCGCGCTGCCGGTAGCGCGCCAGCAGCTCCTCCGACACCTCGCGCGGCACCGGCGCGTAGCGGGCGAACTCCATGGTGTACTCGGCCTTGCCCTGGGTGGACGAGCGCAGCTCGGTCGAGTAGCCGAACATCGCCGCCAGCGGCACCTCGGCCTCGATGCGGGCGAAGCCGTCGTCCTCGGTCGAGCCGATGATCGTGCCGCGGCGGGACAGCAGCGAGCGGTAGACCGCGCCCTGGAACTCGGCCGGCCCCTCCGCCACCACCCGCATCAGCGGCTCGAGGATGCGCGGCCTGGCCTTGCGGTAGGCGGCGCGGAAGGCGGCGCGGGCCGCGACCTGGAAGGCCATGTCCGAGGAGTCCACCGGGTGGGAGTTGCCGTCGACCAGCACCACCCGCACCCCGACCACCGGGAAGCCGATCAGGCTGCCCTTGCCGAGCACGCTCCGGAAACCCTTGTCGCAGGCCGGGATGTACTCGGTCGGGATGGCCCCGCCCCGCACCTCGTCGACGAACTCGTAGTCCTTCTCCTGGCTCGGCTCGAGGTAGCCGATGATGCGGGCGTACTGGCCCGAGCCGCCGGTCTGCTTGCGGTGCAGGTAGTCGAAGTCGGCCCGGGTCGAGATCGCCTCGCGGTAGGCCACCTGCGGCGCCCCGGTCTCGACCGCGGCGCCGTACTCGCGCCGCATCCGCTCGACGTAGACGTCGAGGTGCAGCTCGCCCATGCCGGAGATGATGGTCTCGCCGCTCTCCTGGTCGAGGGTGACGCGGAAGGTCGGGTCCTCCTTGGCGAACCGCGCCAGCGCCTTGGACATGTTGACCTCGGCCTTGGCGTCGGCCGGCTCGACCGACAGGGACATCACCGGGTCGGGCACGTGCATCGAGGTCATGGCCAGGCGCCGCCCCTCGCCGGCGAAGGTGTCGCCGGTGCGGCAGTCGACCCCGAACAGGCCGACGATGTCGCCCGCCCGCGCCTCGGTCACGTCCTCCATGGTGTCGGCGTGGAGGCGGACGATGCGGCCGAGGCGGAGCTTGCGGCCGGTGCGGGTCTGCACCACGGTCCCGCCCTTGACCAGCGTGCCCTGGTAGACCCGCAGGTAGGTCAGCTGGCCGAAGCGGCCGTCCTCGAGCTTGAAGGCGAAGGCCACCGGCTGCGCCGCCGTCGGGTCGGGCGTGAGGGCGACCGGCGCGTTGTCGGCGTCCAGGTCGACCGCCTCCACCGGCACCTCGGCCGGGCTCGGCAGGTACAGGGTGACGGCGTCGAGCAGCGGCTGCACGCCCTTGTTCTTGTAGGCCGACCCGATCAACACCGGGGTCAGCTCGAGCGACAGCACGCCGCGCCGGATGGCGGCGTGGATCAGCTCCGGCGTGACCCGGTCGTCGAGCGCCGCCTCCAGCAGCTCGTCCGAGTGCAGGCTCAGGGTGTCGATCATCTCCGCCCGCCGCTCGGCGGCGAGGCCACGCAGCTCGGCCGGGATCTCCCCCCGCACCACCTCCTCGCCGCTCTCGCCGCGGAAGTGGACCGCCTCCATCTCGACCAGGTCGACCACCCCCTCGAACGCGGCCTCGAGGCCGATCGGCAGCTGCAGCAGCACCGCCTGGTGACCGAGCTTGTCGCGCAGGCCGCGCACCACCCGGTCGGGGTTGGCGCCGACCCGGTCGCACTTGTTGACGAAGGCGATGCGCGGCACCTTGTAGCGCCGCATCTGCCGGTCGACGGTGATCGACTGCGACTGGACCCCGGCCACCCCGCACAGCACCAGGACCGCGCCGTCGAGCACCCGCAGGGCGCGCTCGACCTCGATCGTGAAGTCGACGTGGCCCGGGGTGTCGATGATGTTGACCTGGTGGTCCTTCCAGCCGACCGTGGTGGCGGCCGAGGTGATGGTGATGCCCCGCTCCCGCTCCAGCTCCATGTGGTCCATGGTCGCGCCGACGCCGTCCTTGCCCTTGACCTCGTGGATGGCGTGGATCTTGCGCGAGTAGAAGAGCACGCGCTCGGTGAGCGTGGTCTTGCCCGAGTCGATGTGGGCGGAGATGCCGATGTTGCGGATGCGGTGCACGCTGGAGCTCATGTCCCTCGTGCCGCCCGCCGCGCGGCGAGCGGCCTCCCTCTCTGTGGCGGCCGACCAACCAAGCGGCCTTCTCGCCAACGGCAGGCATTATACGCCACTTCTGTCCAAAACCGGCCAACCCTTGCGCGTTCGTGTCAATTCTCGCCCGAATCGGCTCCGGTCTCCACGACATCTCCGCCGTCGGGTACCATCGCCTCGGAGGTGGCCGTGGACCAGCAGACCTCGATGATCGTGGGCCTCGTGCTGATCGGCCTCGGCCTGCTCGACCCCGTCCTCGGGGCGCTGGTGGTGGCGCCGCGCGTGCCGGAGCGCTCCCGCCGGATGGCGGTCGTCATCGCCTTCGTCCTGTCGGGGGTGGTCATGGTGACCCTCGGCGTGGCGTTCCTGACCCGGCTGATCGGCTAGCGGGGCGCGCCCCGGCCGGTCGAGGCATGCACCGCAGCGGTTGCTCGCGGCCCAACGTGGACCTGGACGTGGACCTGGACCCCGCACGGCCATCGTCCACGACCACGTCCATGACCACGACCACGTTCCGAGGCGTCCCGCGGAACTTGACTCAACCGTGAGGATCGCGATCCCCATGGGCGGCTAGCTGGCGCGGGTCTCGACGGGCCGCTCGAGGCGGGCTACACTCGGGGGGCCGACCCGCGGAGGTGGTCCGATGATGCGCTTCCTCCCCCACATCTGCGTCGCCGTCCCGGCCGCCCTCTTCTTCCTCTTCCTGGTGGTCAAGAGCCGCTACAAGAAGGCCGGCCCGGACGAGGCCCTGATCGTCTACGGCCGCCGCAAGCTGCTCGGCCGCAAGGTCCGGTCGGCGGCGGGCGAGGTGGAGGGCTTCCGCATCATCCGCGGCGGCGGCACCTTCGTCTGGCCGGCCTGGGAGGGCTGCGAGACCCTCTCCCTGCGCATGATGACCCTCGACATCGACCTGCACCACGTCTACACCGTCCAGGGCATCCCCATCAACGTCAAGGCCGTGGCTCAGGTCAAGGTGCAGAGCGACGTCGACCACATCCGCCGGGCCGCCGAGGGCTTCCTCGGGGTCAAGGTCGACGACGTCCAGGCGACCATCAAGGAGACCGTCGCCGGGCACCTGCGCGGCATCATCGGCACCCTCACGGTCGAGGAGCTGTACCGCGACCAGAAGCGCTTCCAGGAGAAGATCCGCGAGGAGGCCCACGCCGACCTCGAGGGCATGGGCTTCGAGTTCAAGTCCTTCGTCTTCCAAGCCATCCAGGACGACGAGGGGTACCTCAACGCCCTCGGCCAGCCGATGATCCAGGAGGCGTTGAAGAACGCCCGCATCGCCACCGCCCAGGCCGACCGCTCGGCGGCGATCGAGGAGGAGACCGCCCGCCAGCAGAAGGAGCAGAAGCGGATCGGCGTCGACACCCAGATCGCCGAGGCGGACAAGGCCCTGTCCCTGAAGAAGGCCGAGATCCGCAAGGAGGTCGACGTCGCCCAGGCCCAGGCGGTCAAGGCCGGCGAGATGGAGCTCAAGGTCCAGGACATCGCCATCGCCGGCAAGGAGGTCGAGCGGCAGAAGCTGGAGCTGAACGCGACCATCCGCGAGCAGGCCGAGGCGCGCAAGTTCGAGACCGAGCGCCAGGCCGAGGCGGCCCAGTTCCGGGTCGAGCGCGAGGCCGCCGCCGACCGCAAGCGGCGCGAGGAAGCGGCGCTCGCCCTGCGCGCCGAGGGTATGGCCCGGGCCGAGGCCGAGTCGACCATGCGGCGCGAGATCGGCCTGGCCGAGGCGCAGGCCATCCAGGCCCGCGGCGAGGCCGAGGCCGAGGCCCGCCGCCTCCTGGCCGAGGCCCTCAAGCTCTACAACGAGGCCGGCCTGTCGATCGAGGCGCTCAAGGTCCTGCCCGAGATCGCGGCGGCGGTGGCCGAGCCTCTCGCCCGCGCCGGCCGCACCACCATCATCAGCCAGGGCGCCCGCCCCGGCGACGGGACCGGCGCCGCCCGCCTGACCGACGACGTGGTCCAGGTCCTGTCCCAGCTCAGCCCGATCATGCAGCAGCTGGCCGGGGTCGACATGGAGCGGTTCCTGCGCGACATCGGCCGCCTGCCCGGGGCCATGGCCGACGGCATGTCCACCGCCGGCCCGCCGGCCCCGCCCGCCGAGGGCGGCGAGCCGCCCGCCCCGGCGGC
>CAYTJW010000437.1:0-5117 GCA_964438135.1 uncultured Thermoanaerobaculia bacterium | reverse complement strand
AGGCGGTAGTGGCCCAGGCTCTGGCCGACGAGATCCTGCACCGGGGGCCTCCGCGCGTTGCTCCCATGATACCCGACGGCTGCCGGCCGGGACCCGTGCTAGCCTGGAGCGAGAGCGCACTCCTCGTCAGCGTTCCCCGCCGGCCGGCGGTGGAGGTGGGGCAATGGGGCCAACGCTCAGGGTCACCCTCGTCGTGGCGGCCGCGGCGGCCGCGCTGGTCGTGGCGTCGCCGGCCCGCGCCCAGGTCGCGACCGCCACCCTGGCGCTCGCGACCGTGGTCGGCGAGGCTGACCCCCTGCCCGGCGTCGCGGTCAGGGCCACCAACCGCGACACCGGCCTCGACCGCCTCGTCCTGACCGACGCCGGGGGGAGGGCGCTGCTGCCTGCCCTGCCGCCGGGCCCGTACGAGGTCACGGCCGAGCTCGCCGGCTTCGAGCCGGCGCGCGAGGCGGAGGTCGTCCTCCTGGTCGGCGAGACGGTCACCCTCCGGCTGGCCCTGCGGCCCGTGGTCGAGGGCTCGCTCGAGGTGAGCGGCTCCCCGCCGCTGGTCGACGTCTACCGCACCGACTCCTCGACCAACGTCGTGCCGGAGCAGATCGAGGCGATGCCGATCGCCGACCGCCAGCTCGAGAACCTGCTCTTCCTCACCCCCGGCGTCGCCCGCGAGCGCCTGCAGTGGCTCAACCTCGAGGGGGCGCCGGTGCTGGGGGCCGCGGTCAACGCGGGGTTCACCGGCTACCTGGTGGACGGCGCCGACGCCCTGGACTCGTTCTTCGGCCTCTCCCGGGTGACGGTGAGCCCGGACGCGGTGCGCGAGCTCGAGGTCGTCTCCGGGCTCTACGACGCCGAGATCGGCGGCTCGTTCGCCGGCGCCCTGTCGGTGGTCACCCGGTCGGGCACCAACACGCTCCACGGCTCGGCATACGGCTTCGTGAGGGCCGACGAGCTCCGCTCCCGGGGCGCGCTGGAGAGCGAGGACGTCGAGTACTCCCGCTCCCACCTCGGGCTCACCCTGGGCGGCCCGCTGTCCCGCGACCGCACCCACTACTTCCTGTCGGCCGAGCGCCTGGACGAGGGCAACCTCGTCCTGGTGCGGCCCGGCGGGGCCTTCGCCGGGGTGGAGGACGACGACGTGGCGAACCCGGTCGAGCAGACCATGGCCCTGGCCAGCCTCGACCACCGCTTCGGGGCGTCGGCCACCGGCCTCGTCAAGCTGATGGCCGACCGCCTGCGCCAGGACAACTTCCAGGTCGGGGACGTGCGCGACGCCTCCACCGGCGTGTCCTTTGACCGCGACAACTGGAACCTGCTCCTGGGTCACACCTGGGTGGCCGGCGAGAGCCTCCTCAACGAGCTCCGCCTGCAGGGGGGCGCCGGGCACGGGCTCTTCACCGCCAACTCCTCGGACATGGGGGAGTGGTTCACGTCCGGCACGACCTACCAGAGGGGCTCGAACTACCTGATCTGCGACGAGATCTTCGCCGACACCAGCGTCGTCGAGATGCGGGACACGCTCCACCTGCTCGGCGCGAGCCGCCACCGCCTCAAGGTCGGCCTGTCGTACGAGCGGGTGCGCTGGGACTACGTCGAGAACCGCTTCGGCCACGGCCTCGTGGTCTACGGGGACGACGCCCGCGCCATGCCCCTGCTGTACTACTACGGCGAGGGCTCGGGCCGCGCGGTGCTCGCGAACGACATCTGGGGCGCCTTCGTCCACGACGACTGGCTGCTGCGCCCAGACCTCACCGTGAGCCTCGGGCTGCGCTACGACCTCGAGACCTCGAGCGGCAACCCCGGCTTCACCCACCCCCTGGTGGGGGAGCGCAGCCGGGACACGGACAACATCCAGCCGCGGCTGGGGGCGAGCTGGGACCTCTCAGGCGACGGCCGCGAGGTGCTGCGCGCCGCTGTCGGCCGCTATGTCGGCCGCGTGTTCCTGCTCGGTACCGGCTACGAGCTGATCTACAACGGCGAGCGGGGCCGAGAGCTGCGGCGCAACGTGAGCGTGCCCGACCTCGGCCTCTGGCTGGACCCTGCCGACCCCGAGCACACGGGGTACGCGCTGGCCCCGGACATCCAGCTCCTGGCCGACGACCTGGAGGCGCCGGAGTCGCTGCAGGCGAGCCTGGGCTTCAGTCACCGGCTGGGGAGCAGCGGGCTCGCCCTCGACCTCGAGGGGGTCTGGGTCGACACCGCCAAGCTGATGGTGGGCCGCGACCGCAACTGGGCGGGCAACGCCACCCCCGGCCGGGTCAACCCCGACTACACCGAGATCGTGCGCTACTCAAGCGAGGGGCGGGCCGAGTACCGGGCGCTCAGGGTCGGGCTCAACGGCACCGTGGCCGGCGGCCACCTGGTCGCGGCGTCGCTCGCCCTGGTCGACAGCACCGGCCACGGCCTGGTGTGGCCGGGGATCGCCAGCCCGAGCGACCCGGCCGACCTCGAGGCCGAGTGGGGCCCGGGCCCGACCGACGAGCGCTACCGCCTGGTGGTGAGCGGGGTCTTCCGCCTGCCGTGGGGCTTGACCGTGGCGCCGTTCTACGAGTACGGCTCGGGCCTGCCGTGGAACCGGGTGCTGGGGTACGACGCCAACGGCGACCTGGCGTTCGACGACCGCGACCCCGGGGTCGGCCACAACGACCAGGACGGCCCCCCGTTCCGGCAGCTCAACCTGAGGCTCTCCAAGACCTTTGGGCTCGGCCCGGGGGAGCTGGAGCTGATCGTCGAGGGTTTCAACGTCTTCGACACCACCAACTACGACGTGACCTCGGTGGTCAACGCGATGTACATCTTCGACCCGACGGTGGCCGGGTACGTGCCCAACCCCCGCTTCGGCGACTCCACCGCCACCCACCCGCCGCGGGAGGTCCAGCTCGGCCTGCGCTACTCGTTCTGATCAGGAGGTCGCCAGCTCGTCCAGCAGCAGCCTCGCCTCGACCAGCGGCGCGGTGTCGAGCCCCTCGGTGAACCACGCCCAGACCGGCGCGAGCAGCTCGCGGGCCTCGCGGCGCTTGCCCTGCCCCTGCCACAGGCGGGCGAGGGCGGAGGCGGCGTGGAGCTCCCACAGCCTCGACTGCTGGCGGCGGGCAGCCGCGAGCGCCTCGACCATCGCTGCCTCGGCCGCCGCCGGGCCCTCCCGCTCGAGCGCCATCTCCGACCGCAGCAGGTGGGCCTCGGGCTCGAGGAAGAGCTCGCCGTAGTCCTCCCTCAGCTCGGCCAGTCTGGCCAACACCTCGAGCGCGCTCCCGTCGTCGCCGACGCCGTGGTGAGCCGCCGCGAGAGACCAGAGCACGGTGCTTGCATAGGACTTGTGGCCGGTGGCCGCGACGAACGCGGCACCGCTGCGGCAGGGCTCGAGGGCCGCCGCGGCATCCCCTCGCGCGAGGTGGAGGCGACCCCTCCAGCTGGCGAGGAAGCCCAGCAGGGCGCGGAGCCCGTGCGCCTCGCAGGTCGCCGCGGCGGCGTCCAGGCGCTCCCGAGCCTGCCGGTGCTCCCGGCGGTCGAGGTGGGGCCAGAAGGCACACGCCTGCACGAAGGCGAGGCTGGCGGGGTGGCCGAGGCGCTCGGCCAGCTCCAGCCCCCGCGCCGCGCAGGCCACACCCTGGTCGAGGTGGCCCAGGCGCGAGGTCAACCAGGAGAGGTGGGCGAGGCAGGCCGCGGCCGGGTCGAGCCCGAGCAGGTGGGCGAGGACGTGGTGGCGGTCCGGCTCGTAGCGGGCGACCGCCGCCTCGAGGTGCCCTCGGCCGCGCGCCAGCTCCCCGCGCGCCGCCCACGCGACGCCCACCAGCCAGTTGGCGAGGATCGCCTCCGCCGCGTCGTGGTGCTCCTCGGCCAGGCGGAGCGCCTCCTCGCACCGGGCGATGGCGCGCGGCAGGCTGCGCCCACCCATCTCGGCGTTGGCGAGCTGGAACAGCGCCGGCACCCGCCGGGCCTCGTCGCCGAGGCGCTCGACCAGCTCCAGGCCCCGCTCCGCCGCCCGCCCCATCTCCGGTGAGCCCCAGCCGGCCAGCTGCAGGAGCGGGGCCTGGACCGCCATCTGCAGGGCCAGCTCCCGGCGGTCGCGCTCGGGCGAGGACGGCAGCGCCGAGAGCAGCTCGAGGGCGCGGGAGTAGTGGCTGTGGGCCTCGTGGTTAGCGGTGGCGTGAACGCAGCGCGTTCCGGCCTGCTCCAGGTACTGGACGGCCTTGGCGGTGATCCCCGCCTCCTCGAAGTGCCGCGCCAGCTGGACCGCGACCTCGTCGGCCTGGTCGCCGTACAGAGCCTCCAGCACGGAGCCCACGTCCTCGTGCAGCTGGGCGCGCTCGGCCGGGTTGAGGCCGTTGTAGAGGTAGCGCTGGAACAGCGCGTGGGAAAAGGCGAACAGGGACAGGCGGCCGCCGCCGAGCGGCCGCACACCGCGGGCCGAGACCAGCCGGTGGCGCCTCTCGAGCTCGCGGCTGAGGAGCTGGACGGTCTCCCGGGTGCCGGCGTCGCGCACCCGCGCCAGCACCTCGGCGGTGAAGCCCTCCCCCTCGACGCTGGCCACGGTCAGGAGGTCGCGCAGCTCGGCGCTCAGGCGCTCGACGCGAGCGGCGATGACCCCCTCGACGCGTGCCGGCAGGGCGCCCCAGTCCAGGCTCGCCCCCTCCACCCAGCGCCCCTCCGGGTCGCGGGCGAGCATGCCGCGCTCCTGCATGGCGCGCAGCAGCTCGACCGTGAACAGGGCGTGGCCGCCGGTCTGGCGGGAGAGCCGCTGCCGGAAGCCCTCGCCGAGGCGGTTCGGCTCCGAGTCCAGGAGGGCGTCGACGAAGGCGCGGTCCTCCCCCTGGCCGAGCTCGACCGTGACCTCGCCGTGGAGGCCTCGGAGCTCGGCCGCGACCCCCTCGAGCGGGTGGCGCTGCGCACCGCGGCCGAGCGCCACCTCGGAGGGGCGGAACGTGCCGAGGAGGAGGATCCTCTGGCCGGCGACCTCGCGCCCGAGGTGAAACAGCAGCGCGACGGAGCCGGCGTCGGCCCAGTGCAGGTCCTCCAAGACCAGTAGCAGCGGCCGCTGCCGCGCCACTGCGGCGAGCACCCGGCCCACCTGCATGAACACCGCCGCCTGCTGCAGTGCCGCGTCCGGCGGCAGCGCCGCCTTG
>CAYTJW010000436.1:0-5117 GCA_964438135.1 uncultured Thermoanaerobaculia bacterium | reverse complement strand
CGCCTTGGGCGGCTCACTTCCGAAAGCCCCCGGCTCTGCCGGGGGATCGGTTACTCCCTGTCAGGTTGCCGCGCAACGGGCGGCGACTCCGGGACGGCAGGAACGAGCGTTCGCACGCGGCCCACCATGTCGAGACCCCGCTCGGCCACGGCGGCAATGTCGCGGGAGAAGGGGGCAACGGGGATCGCCGGCAGAGATCCCTCGTCGCCGCCCTGCGGGCGGCTCCTCGGGATGACAGGGGGCGGTCACTGGACTGCGCGGGCCGACGCCGTTGGGAGGCGGCCGCCACGCCCGCCTGTCATTCCGAGGCCGGGGCGGGCGGCGGGCGCGCCCGGGCGAGGAATCCAGACCTCCTGACCTACCCCCAGCTCGCGGTGTCCGGTTTCCAGCCGTAACCGGGCCCAGCCGACCTTGGGCCTGCCCCTCGCCAGGGTATCCGCCGCAGAAACCGGACAGGTTTGGGTCCGCACCACGCTTGGACTCCAGGCTCTTGGAATCATCAGCTTGAAGCGAGTGCGTCAGGAGGTCTGGAATCCCTGTCGGCGGACCTGGGCGCGGCCGGGGCCGGCGGAGCCCGTCGAGCGGTGGCGTCGGAGCGCGGGCGCCGCGTGGTAGGATCGAGGTCGATGGCGGACCTGCTCCGTGAGGTCGACCGCGAGGCGCTCGCCGCGCTCTGCCAGCGGCACGGGATTCGGCGGCTGGCGCTGTTCGGGTCGGCGGCTCGGGGGGAGATCCGCCCCGACAGTGACGTCGACCTGCTGGTCGAGTTCGAGCCCGGACGGCCGGTCGGCCTGCGCTTCGTGACCGTCGCGGACGAGCTCGCCGAGCTCCTCGGGCGCCCGGTCGACCTCAACACCGCCGGGTTCCTGAGCCCGCACTTCCGGGACCGGGTCCTCGAGGAGGCAGTGCCGCTCTATGAGGCCGCCTGAGGACGAGGTGCTCCTCCGCGACATGCTCGACTACGCCCGCAAGGCCGTGGCGGCTGCGGGCGGTCGCGGCCGCGGCGACCTCGACGAGGACGACGTGCTGGCCGCGGCGCTCGAGCGCTTCGTCGAGGTGGTCGGCGAGGCGGCGAGCAAGGTCTCTGCGGGCACCCGCGCGACCTGCGGCGCCATTCCCTGGCGACAGATCGTGGGCATGCGCAACCGACTGGTCCACGGCTACGCCGCGGTGGACCACGACGTGATCTGGGACGTGGTGACCGTCGACCTGCCCAGCCTGATCATCGAGCTGGAGCGACTCCTCGGCGACGCGCGATCGGGCTGACGTTCCCCGCTCCTGCGTCAGGGCGAGGAAGGGGGAGCCAGCGGTGCCCTCGGGGTTGACTGCGGCGCCTCCCGGGGATCGCGCCGCGCCTGCGACGCTCCTCTGGACGACCGGGTGAGCCGAAGCGACGCCGTGGGGGGGGCGGGACGCCACGCCCGCCTGTCATTCCGAGGCCGGGGCGGGCGGCGGGCGCGCCCGGGCGAGGAATCTCTGCCGGCAGTCCACCAGGCGGCGCGGGTGTGCCGGGCGGGGTCCCTTCCCTCGCGTCCGCTCGGGACAGGCCGTCGCCGTCCTGCCGGCTGCCAGGCGCCTCCACGCAGCCCGTCATGGCGAGGCCTGCTCGAGCGGGTTGTGGCTGTCCCGGGCGGGGAGGGAGGGCGCTCTTTCCCGTACGGGATTGCTTCGCGGCCTGCGGCCGCTCGCAATGACGGGTGGAGGGGAGCGGCTCGCCGGCTGCGGGCGGTGGCGGCGACGGGCTTTGCGCTGCGCCTCAGAGCCGTGCCGGGTGGCGGGCGCGCCTGGCCGATGAGCCCCTGCCGGCGGACCAGGGTGAGACGGCGTGGGCGTGCCGTGATGGACCCCCCGTCGCCGGGTGGGCGACGCAGGGCCTGGAGTCGGGCCCGTGGTAGGATCGAGCTGCAGGGGAGGCTGGGGATGACCAGAGTGATCCACGCCCTCGTTCGCCGTGGCGAGCAGGCCTGGGTGGCGGAGTGCCAGGAGATCGCCGTCGTCACCCAGGGCGCGTCGCTGGACGAGACGGTGGCCAACCTGCAGGAAGCCGTCGCCCTCCACCTCGAGGGCGAGAACCTCGCCGAGCTCGGCCTCGCCCCGGAGCCGGTCCTGTCCGTGACGGTCGAGGTGGAACCCGCATTCCATGCCGCCCAGGCTGCGGCGGTTGGCCGAGGCCGAGGTCGTCGCGGCGCTCGCGAGGCTGGGGTTCGAGCAGGTCAGCTGCCGGGGCAGCCACGCCAAGCTGCAGCGCGTACGCGACGGTCGCCGGCAGACCCTGACCGTGCCGCTGCACCGGGACCTCGACACCGGCACCCTGCGCGCGATCTACCGCCAGGCGCTGCGATTCGTGGCCGAGGAGGAGCTGCGCCCCCAGTTCTTCGTCGGCGACTGAGCTGCTGACGAAGGGCTCGCCGCCGGCAATCGGCCGGGGTTCTCACACGCCGGGGCGGTCGTCGCGAGCGGGGCGGAGGCGGATGACCGCGGGCAGCTGCCCCGCCTCGAAGTGGCACCGCACCGCGTCACGCGCGTTGGCCTCGAGCTCCTCCGGGGTCTCCGCCTCGGTGAAGATCGAGCAGCCCAGCGCCCGTGCGGTGTAGCCTCCCTCGGGGCCTGCCTCGATAAGGAACACGATCTCGCTCGTCGCGCACCCCTCTCGGTCGAGGGTCGCACGAGGCCGAATGGGTGCGCCCGGCCACGGCGTCCTTGCCGGGGGACGAGCAGGCAGCGGGAGAGAACCGCGGCCGCTGCTGGCGGAGGGCGGAGATGCAACGGCCGACCGCAGGGCAGGGGAGCACCCGAGCGACCACGAAGTGTGGTCAATTGACCACGAGGGTTGTACGATGGGTTCGGCATGCTCGACCGGCTGATGTCTCCCTCGCGGGCGAAGCTGCTGGGCTTCCTCCTGATGAACCCGGCGAGCGAGCTCCACCTGCGGGAGCTCGCCCGCCGGTGCGGGCTCCCCCTGTTCTCCGTCCAGCGCGAGCTGGCGTTGCTCGAGGAGATCGGGCTGGTCCGCCGGTGCCGCCGCGGCCGGCAGGTCTTCGTCCGCGTTCGGACCGAGCACCCGCTGCTGCCGGAGCTGACGGGCCTGGTCGTCAAGACCGTCGGCCTGGTGACTCCGCTTCGCGCCGCGCTCGAGGCGGTGCCGGGCGTGGTCGCGGCGGTGGTGTTCGGCTCGGTGGCGGCGGGGACCGACAGCGGTTCGAGCGACGTCGACCTGCTGGTGGTGGGGGAGGTGGACGGGCTCCGGCTGCACGAGGCCGTCGCCGAGGCGGAGGCACAGATCGGGCGGGAGGTCAGCTCACTCGAGATGACCCCCGCCGAGCTGAGGCGTCGGCGAGCGGAGCACGACCCCTTCTTGGAACGCGTGCTGGCCGGTGCGCGGCTGACGGTGCTGGGTGACCTCGATGGCGTTTGAGAGCCTGCTCGCGGCTCGGCGGATTCACGCGCACCGGGCGACCCGGGAGGAGGTCGACAATCTGCTGGCACTGGCCGAGCGCGATCTCCGCCTGGCGCGGGTCGTTGTCGCCGAGGACTGGGACTGGGGCTTCTCGATCGCCTACAACGGCATCCTGCAGGCGTCGCGGGCATACATGTACTGGCGCGGCTACCGGCCGGCCGCCGACCAGGGTCACCGCAACACCTTCGCCTTCATGCGCGAGGCCCTCGGCGAGGAGTACGCGACGCTCGTCGGCTACTTCGACCGGATGCGGAAGAAGCGCAACCACGCGCTGTACGACGTCGCCGGCGTGATCAGCGAGCACGAGGCCCGCACCATCATCGCCAGGGCGGGCGACCTCCTAGCGCTCGTGCGGGGGCTGGTGACGGGCGGCGGCGAGCCCTGAGCGCGGCCCTGCCCGCGGTCGACGGCGCGACGCCGCCTTGCCGGCTGCCGGGCGCGTCCACGCAGCCCGTCATGGCGACGCCCGCTCGAGCTGGCCGTGGCTGTCCCGGGCTGCGAGGGGCGCGCTCCTTACCGGGCGGGGTTGCTTCGCGGCCTGCGGCCGCTCGCAATGACGGGTCCCTGGGGAAGCGGGTCGAGGGCTGCGGGCGGTCGCGATGACGGGTGTCGGGGGGCGGCTCGGCCGGTCCACGGTCGCGCGACGAGGCCCTGCCGGGCGGGAGGAGCCTCCACGCAGCCTGTCATGGCGACGCCCGCTCGAGCGGGCCTGGCCATCCCGGGCGGGGAGGGGCGCCCTCCCTCCCGCACGGGATTGCTTCGCGGCCTGCGGCCGGTCGCAATGGTGGATCCGAGGGGGGACTCATGGGTAGGGCCGGGTCGGGCAGGCGCTGGCGGTGGCCGACGGAGGTGTCTCCGGTTCGGAGTGGGGTTAGACTGGGGTGGGAGGGAGCGTGGTGACCCTCGGACGAATCGAGATCAGGCCTGACGTGATGCTGGGCAAGCCGGTGATCCGCGGCACGAGGATCACCGTGGAGCTCGTGCTGCGCAGGATCAGCGAGGGGGCGAGCGAGGACGACCTGCTGGTCTCCTACCCGCATCTCAGCCGAGAGGACATCCGCGCCGCCGTGGCGTTCGCCGCCGACGAGATCGCGCACCTGGACAACGTGGCGGTGTCGGCCTGAGGCAGAGCTCGCTCAGGATGGAGTTCCTCGCCGACGAGAGCTGTGACTTCAGGGTCGTCGACGCGCTTCGACGAGCGGGTCACGAGGTGGTCGCGGTCGTCGAGGCGATGCGGGGCGCGCCGGATGCGGACGTCATCGAAGCCGCCGTGGCGGGCCAGCGGGTCCTCCTGACCGAGGACCGCGACTTCGGCCAGCTGGTCTTCGCCGCCGGGGTCGGTGTCGGCTGCGGCGTTCTGTACATCCGCTGCCCGGAACCCGCCCGCCCGACTCTACCCGAGCAGATCGTGACGGTGGTGGAGCGCCTCGGACGGGAGCTCGCAACCAGCTTCGTCGTCTGGTCGCCGCAGCGAGTGCGGATTCGACGCGCAGCACAGCGCTGACCGGCTTCAACAGCCAGGCATTCGAGGGCCTCGGTCGGTCGCCAGGCCGACCATGGTCGGGCCGCACCCTGTCCGGGGAAGCCGCGGCGGCGGACCAGAGCGGGATAGGCGCCAGGCCCGAGATAAGTGTGACAACTCAAAGCTCCAGTCGGGTTC
>CAYTJW010000435.1:0-5121 GCA_964438135.1 uncultured Thermoanaerobaculia bacterium | reverse complement strand
GGTGGCCGTGTCCAGGTTGCCGGTCGGCTCGTCGGCGAGCACGATCGACGGGTCGGTGACCAGGGCGCGGGCGATCGCCGCCCGCTGCCGCTGGCCGCCGGACAGCTCGCTCGGCCGGTGGCGGACGCGGTCCGCGAGACCCACCGCCGCCACCGCCTCCTCGACCAGCGGCCGCCGCCGGGCCGGCGCCAGGCCGCGGTAGACCAGCGGCAGCTCGACGTTGTGGTAGACGTCCGCCCGGGCGATCAGGTTGAAGGTCTGGAAGACGAAGCCGATCTTGCGGTTGCGGATCGCCGCCAGCTCGTCCTCGCCGAGCCGGCTGACGTCCGAGCCGTCGAGCAGGTACTGCCCCGAGGTGGGCACGTCGAGGCAGCCGATGATGTTCATCAGGGTCGACTTGCCCGAGCCCGACGGGCCCATGATGGCGACGTACTCGCCGTCCGTTACCTCGAGCGACACGCCGCGCAGGGCCTGCACCCCGGCGCCGTTCATGTCGTAGCGCTTGACCAGGTCGCGCAGGACGACGCCCATCGCCTCACCCCCGCGCCGGCCCCGGCGCGGCCTCCAGCCGCACCGGCGCGCCGTCCCTGAGGTCGCGGCTGATGGCGCGGTAGCTGCCGACCACCACCTGCTCCCCCTCCTCGAGGCCCTCCAGGATCTCGATGTGGTCCTCGCCCTGGACCCCGGTCCGCACCTGCCGCGCCTCGGCCCGGCCATCCTCCACCACCCACACGACCTCCACGTAGCCGCGGCGGTCGGGGGCGAAGCGGGCCGCCCCGCCCTCCCCCCCCGCCGCCCGAGGGGGCGGCCCGCCCTGCCGGCCGCCGCCGGAGAGCTCGCCGGGGGTGCGGACGGTGACGCACTGGACCGGCACGGCGACCACGTCCTCCCGCACCTCGACGACGATGTCGGCCGAGGCGGTCATGCCGGGGCGCAGGCTGGACGAGGGCGAGGTGATGCCGACCTTGACCTCGAACTCGGTCTTCTGGTCGGTGGTGCCGGCAGCGGTGGTCTTGGCGCTGGAGGCGATCTCGGTCACCGTCCCGGCCAGCACCAGGTCGGGCAGGGCGTCGACCTCGACCTCGGCCGCGTCGGCCAGGGCGACGGCGACGATGTCGTTCTCGTCCACGTCGACCAGCGCCTCCATCCCGGCCAGGTTCGAGATCACCATGATCACGTCCTCCTGGAACTGGGAGCCGAGGGCGATCTCGCCCGGCTCCTTGTTGAGGACGCTGACGGTGCCCGAGAGGGGCGCGTAGATGGTGGTCTTGGCGAGGTCGTCGCGGGCCTGCTTGAGGGCGGCGCGGGCCTGCTCCATCTGGTCGAGGGCGGCCTGGTGGCGGGCCTTCTCGACCTCGGCCGACGCCACTGCGCTGTCGAGCGAGGCCACCGACTCGAGGTCCTGACCGTGCAGCGACCGGGTCCGCTCCAGGTCCTTCCCCACCTTGACCATGTTCTCCCGCACCAGGTCGACGTTGGCCTGGGCGGCGCGCAGGTTGGCCTCGGCGCTCTCCACCGCCGCCACGTACCGCTCGCGGTCGAGCTCGAGCAGCAGCTGCCCCTTCTCGACCCAGTCCCCCTCCTCGACCGCCAACCGGGTGATCTTGGCGCTCACGTCGGCCGAGATCTTGACCTGGGTCACCGGCTGGATCTTGCCGGTGGCGTTGACCTTCTGCACCACCCGAAGGCGCTGCGCCGGCTCCGCCTGGACGGCGACGGCGTCGCCCCCGTGGCCCCGCAGGGAGAAGCCGACGGTGACGCCGGCCAGGACCAGCACCGTTCCGGCCGTGACGGCGATTTTGACCTTGCTCATCGTGCCCCCGTGCGCCGGGTCGGGCCCGACCCGGGACGGGTCGCCCTCCACCGGCTCTTCCCCACCGCGGTGTACGTCGCCGGGGCGAGGAGGTTCTGGCCGGCCCCCGCCCGGCCGGTCGCCGGTGGGAGTCGGGGCGGCGCCCCGACGGCCACCCCCGCCCCGCCGTGCTATAACCACGCCCGTGGACCTCTGGGTCCTGGCGGTCTTCGTGCTGGTCTACCTGGGCATGGTGGCGGGCCGGCTGCCGCCCTACGCCCTCGACCGCACCGGCATCGCCCTGCTCGGCGCCATCGCCCTGGTCGCCACCGGGCGGGTCAGCCCGCAGGACGCGTGGGACGCGGTCGACGTGCCGACCATCGGCCTGCTGCTGGGCCTCATGGTGGTCTCGGCCCAGCTCCGCCTGGGCGGCCTCTACACCCAGGTCACCCGCCGCCTGGCCGGCGCCCGCCTCGCCCCCCCTGCCCTGCTGCTGGCGGTGGTCGGCGTCGCGGCGCTGCTGTCGGCGCTGGTCGCCAACGACATCGTCTGCCTGGCCATGACCCCGGTGCTGGCCGCCGCCTGCCTGCGGCGCGGCCTCAGGCCGCTGCCCTTCCTGCTCGGCCTGG
This sequence comes from uncultured Thermoanaerobaculia bacterium, assembly GCA_964438135.1. Classification (GTDB taxonomy): domain Bacteria; phylum Acidobacteriota; class Thermoanaerobaculia; order Thermoanaerobaculales; family Sulfomarinibacteraceae; genus CAYTJW01. The sequence goes on along the minus strand of CAYTJW010000435.1, from coordinate 2,700 downwards.
CCTGCGCCGCCAACGTCGGCTCGGCCGCCACCCTGATCGGCAACCCGCAGAACATGCTCATCGGCCAGCGCCTCGGCCTGTCCTTCGCCGGCTACCTGCTCGACGCCCTGGTGCCCGCGGCCCTCGGCTGCCTGGCGACCTGGTGGGTGGTGTGCCGCCTCACCCGCGGCCAGTGGTTCGAGGCGCCGCGCAAGCTCAAGGTCCCGCTGCAGCCGTTCAGCCCGTGGCAGAGCTTCAAGGGCACGGCGGTGGTGGTGCTGCTGGTGGTCTGCTTCCTCCTCGCCCCGTGGCCGCGCGAGGTCCTCGCCCTGGTCGCGGCGGCGGCGCTCATGACCAGCCGCCACATGCACTCCCGCGACATGCTCGGCCTGGTCGACTGGCAGCTGCTGGTGCTGTTCGGGGCCCTGTTCGTGGTCAACCACGCCCTGGCCACGTCCGGCCTGCTCGAGCACGCGGTGGCCGACCTCAAGGGGGCCGGGCTCGACCTCGGCGCCCCCGCGACCCTGTTCGTCGGCACCGTGGTCCTCTCCAACCTGGTGTCCAACGTGCCGGCGGTGATGCTGCTGCTGCCCACCGCCACCCACCCCCAGGCCGGCGCCATCCTCGCCCTGTCCAGCACCCTGGCCGGCAACCTGTTCCTGGTCGGCTCGATCGCCAACCTGATCGTGGTCGACCAGGCCGAGCGGCTCGGCATCGCCATCGGCTGGCGCGACCACGCCCGGGTCGGCGTGCCCGTGACCCTCGCCACCCTGTCGATCGCCGCCGCCTGGCTGTGGCTGCGGGCGACCCTGGGCTGACCCGTCGCCACCGCCCAACCGCCCGCCCCCGGCGCCCCCCTCACCGGCGACCGCCGGGCGCGCCGGGGTCGCCTCAGGCCCCGACCGCCACCCGGTTGCGCCCCTCGGCCTTGGCGCGGTAGAGCGCCTCGTCGGCGCGGCGGATGCAGTCGGCCGCGGTCTCGTCGCCGGCGATGGTGGCGACGCCCAGGCTCAAGGTGAGGCGGTGGCCGGCCGCGTCCGGCACCAGCTCCGCCGCCTCGACCGTCGCCCGCAGGCGCTCGGCGAGCTGGGCCGCCCCCTCGGCCGCGGTCTCGGGCAGGAAGGCGAGCAGCTCGTCGCCGCCCCATCGGCAGACCACGTCCTGGCCGCGCACCACCTGGCGGAGGAGCTGCGCCACCCGCACCAGCACGCGGTCGCCGGCCTCGTGGCCGAGCGTGTCGTTGACCGGCTTGAAGTGGTCGAGGTCGGCCAGCAGCAGGGAGAACACCCGGCCGGTGCGACGGAACCGCTCCACCTCGTGCTCGAGCTGCCGGAGCAGGGCGGGCCGGTTGGCGAGACCGGTCAGGTAGTCGGTCGCCGCCGCCCGCTCCAGGGCCGCCTCGGCGCGGCTCCGCTCCTCGACCTCGCGCTTGAGCCGCTCGTTGGTCGTGGTCAGGGTCGCGGTCCGCTCGGCCACGCGCGCCTCGAGCTGGTCTCTCGCCTCCTCCAGGCCGCGCAGGGCGGCGTCGGTCTGCTCCCGGCTCGCGGCCAGGCGGTCGGACATGGTGTTGAAGGCCTGGCCCAGGTCGTCGAGCTCGTCCCCGGTCCGCACCTCGACCCGGCCGGCGAGCACGCCGCCCGCGATCTCGCCGGCCCGGCCGACGAAGAGCCGGATCGGGCGGGTGATGCGGGATGCCAGCCAGGCGCTGAACAGGTAGGCGAGGACCACCGACAGGGCGAGCGACACCAGGCCGGCGACGCGGATGGCCTGGAACTTCTGCTGGACCTCGTCGGCCCGCATGTCGATCCCGACCAGGTAGCGGCCGCCGCCGTTCTTGAGCGGGGCGTAGCCGGACAGGAAGTAGCCCCACCGGTCGCTGGTGACCTCGTCGTCGGCGGACTGCTCGTCGAAGCCGCGCAGCAGGGTCGGCGGCGGCGACGGGTACTCGTGACCCGGCATGGCCTGCTCGGGCGACGCGTCGGAGTCGACCACGAACAGCACCCGACCGGCCTCGCGGCGCATGACGTAGATGTACGCGACGTCGCGGTTCGAGGCCTGGAAGTCGCGCAGGTTGGCGAGGACCGAGAGGTAGACCGGCGACGCCGCGTCCTCGGCGGCGTCGACCCCGTCGAGGGTCGTGGCGTCGATCGACCGGCTCAACAGGGCCGCGCTGTACCGGAGGCGGGCGCGCAGGCTGTCGAACAGGGCGCTCGCCGCGGTCCGGTAGAAGAGCGTGCCGACGCTGCCCGAGACGAGCACGACGGCCACGAAGTGGCTGACCAGCAGCTTGCGGCGGATGGCGACGCGCACGGCCTGCCCCTGACCACTCTACACTCCCCGGTCGCCGGCCGTGCCCCAACGCCCGCGGCGAGGCTGCGGCGGGCGGCATCGCAACGGGAGCTGCTAGACTCCGCGCCGGTCGTGCCGGCCCCCAGGCCGGCGCCGGAGGAGGCGGAGAGGGATGCGGGGTCGCACGCTCGGGTTGGTCGCGCTCGCCGTGGTCGCGGTCGGGCTGGCGCTGGTGGTGTGGGCGGCAACCAGGGTCGGTCCGCCGCCCGAGGCGACGCTCGAGGTCGAGCGGGCCGCGATCGGCCGCGAGACCAGGGTCACGGCCCGCTTCGCCGCGCCCTCGGGCGGGCTCGGCCTGGTGCGGCTCGAGCTGGTGCAGGGCGGCCGCACCGAGCTGCTGGCCGAGCAGCGCCTGCCGCGCCCCGGCGCCTT
>CAYTJW010000434.1:0-5136 GCA_964438135.1 uncultured Thermoanaerobaculia bacterium | reverse complement strand
CCGCTCATCCCGCGCCCCCCGCCCCGGGCGGGTCGCCCGCCGGCTCGGCCGCCGGCGGCGGCAGCCGCCGGAAGGGGTCGTCCGGGTCCTGTCCCTCGCCCGGCGCGACCACGCCGGGGTAGGCGACCACCCCGTCCCAGCTCACCAGCCGCTCGCGGGTGAAGTACAGCCCGGCGTTGCGCTCGTAGGTGGCGGTCTCGTAGGTCCGGGTGGTCATCCAGATCGAGCGCGGCTCGGTCGGGCAGGCCTCGCAGCAGAGACCGCAGAACATGCACCGCTTGACGTCGATGTCATAGCGGTCCATGACCTTCCTCTTCTTGTTGGTGACCGGGTCCCGCTCGTCGTGGTCGACGATGTAGATGATGCCGATCGGGCAGGCCTTGGCACACAGGTGGCAGTCGATGCAGCGCTCGGGGTCGTAGCCGAACATGCCGCGAAAGCGGGGGGTGGGCTCGAGCCGCCGCTCCGGGTACTGCACCGTCTCCTTGCGCCGGAACAGGTAGCCGCCGGTCACCCCCAACCCGGTGAACAGGTCGGTGGGGATCAGCCGGGCGAGGAAGTCCCTCAGGCTCATGCTCATCCCTTCAGCTCGTTGACGAGCAGCACCCCCAGGCCGACCAGCAGCACGTTGGCCAGCGACAGCGGCAGCAGCCACTTCCAGCCGACCGCCATGAGCTGGTCGAAGCGGTAGCGGGGGAAGGTGCCGCGGAACCACATGTAGGCGACGATGAACAGCGCCACCTTGGCCAGGAACCACAGCACCGGCGGGACCACGTCGAGGAAGCCGAACGCCGCCACGTTGGGCAGCGGCCGCAGCCAGCCGCCCAGGAACATGACCGTGGCCAGCGACGACACCACCAGCATGTTGGCGTACTCGGCCAGGAAGAAGAACGCGAACTTCATCCCCGAGTACTCGGTGAAGTAGCCCGCCACCAGCTCCGACTCCGCCTCCGGCAGGTCGAACGGGTTGCGGTTGGTCTCGGCCACGCCGCAGACGAAGTAGATGCCGAACGCGAGCAGGTTGAGCGGCAGGAACCACAGCGGCAGGCCGCGCTGCGCCTCGACGATCTCGACCAGCGACAGCGACCCCGCCATGAGCACCACCGACACCACGGCGAAGCCCATCGGCACCTCGTAGGACACCATCTGCGCCGCGGAGCGGAGGCCGCCCATGAGCGAGAACTTGTTGTTCGACGCCCAGCCGCCGAGGATCAGGCCGTAGATGCCGACCGAGCTGACGGCCAGCACGAACAGCAGGCCGACGTTGACGTCGGCGACGTGGAGCGGCACCGGCGCCGGCAACAGGCCGAAGAGGTCGGTCGCCGGGCCGAACGGGATCACGGCGTAGACCACGAAGGCCGGGATCAGCAGCAGGGCCGGGGCGAGCACGAACACCAGCTTCTCCGCCCCGGCCGGCACCAGGTCCTCCTTGACGAACAGCTTGAGGCCGTCGGCGATCGGCTGCAGCCAGCCGCGCGGGCCGACCCGGTTGGGACCGACCCGGACCTGCAGGTAGGCCAGCAGCTTGCGCTCGAAGAAGCTCAGGTAGGCCACCACCAACAGCAGCACCCCCAGGATCACGGCGATCTTGACCAGGGGCACGACCAGCAGCTGGAGCACGGGTTCGGGCATCGCCGGCACCTACCGATCGATCTCGCCCAGGACGATGTCGAGGGTGCCGATGACCGCCACCAGGTCGGCGACCAGCGACCCCCGCACCATCTCCGGCAAGGCCTGGAGGTTGACGAACGACGGCGGGCGCACGTGGCAGCGGTAGGGCTGCACCGCCTTGTCGGTGGCGACGATGAAGTAGCCCAGCTCCCCCTTGGGCGCCTCGACCGAGGCGTAGACCATGCCGCCCGCGGAGCGCAGGATCTTCGGCACCTTGGCCATGACCGGCCCGTCGGGGAGCCGCTCCAGGCACTGGCGGACGATCCGCACCGACTGGCGCATCTCCTGCATCCGCACCAGGTACCGGTCGTAGGTGTCGCCGTTGGTGCCGACCGGCACCTCGAAGTCGACCTCGTCGTAGCGGTCGTAGGGGAAGACCTTGCGGATGTCCCAGCGCACCCCGGAGCCGCGCAGCGGCGGCCCGGTCAGGCCCCAGTCGACCGCGTCTTCAGCCGAAATGACGCCGATGCCCACCGTCCGCCGCTTCCAGATCCGGTTCGACGTGAGCAGGCTCTCGTACTCGTCGACGTGGGCCGGGAAGGCGTCCACCAGCTCGGCGCAGCGCTCCACCCAGTGCTCGGGGAGGTCGTAGGGGACGCCGCCGATGCGCATGCAGTTGAGGGTCAGCCGGGCGCCGCAGTAGGCCTCGAACAGGTCCAGGATCGCGTCCCGCTCGCGGAAGGTGTAGAAGAACGGGGTGATGGCGCCGAGGTCGATGGCGTGGGTGGCGAGCCACACCAGGTGCGACGCCAGCCGCTGCAGCTCGGCCAGCACCATGCGGATGTAGGCGGCGCGGGGCGGGATGGTGACGCCGAGCAGCTTCTCCACCGCCACCACGAAGCCCTGGTTGTTGGTCGCCGCGGCGACGTAGTCCATCCGGTCGGTGTGCGGCAGGCAGAGCGGGAAGGGCATGGTCTCGAACAGCTTCTCGGTGCCGCGGTGGAGGTAGCCGATGACCGGCCGGGCGTCCATGATCTTCTCGCCGTCGAGCCGGAGCATGACCCGCAGGACGCCGTGGGTGGAGGGGTGCTGGGGCCCGAAGCTGACCTCCATCTCCTCCACGTCGAACAGGGACGACTGGGGCTCGGTCATTTCCCGCCCCCCTCCTCGGCCGCCGGCGGCGGGCCGCCGCCGGGCGGGTACACCTCGGGGTAGATGGCGGCGCCGGTCGACACCCCCTCGAGGGGGAAGTCCTTGCGCAACGGGTGGCCGTCGAAGCCCTCCCAGGTCAGGATCCGCTCCAGGCCGGGGTGGCCCTCGAACACCACCCCGAGCATGTCGTAGACCTCCCGCTCCATCCAGTTGGCGGTGCGCCAGACCGGGGTCACCGAGTCGACCGGCTCGCCCTCGGCCGCCCGCAGCAGCAGCCGCAGCCGGCGCGAGTCGTCGAAGCGGTGCAGCCAGTAGACGACGTCGAAGCGGCCCTCGGCGCGGCCGGGCCAGTCGACGGCGGTGAGGTCGACCAGGAAGGCGAAGCGCCGCTCGGACTTGAGGTAGTGGCAGACCTCGCGGACCCGCGACCGCGGCAGGCGCACCGTCACCTCGTCGGCGAAGCGGGAGGCGGCCTCGACCGCGCCCGGCAGGGCGGCGGCGAGCGCCTGCACGTCGGGGTCGTCGGCGGCGTCCGTCGCCACCGGCGGCACCGGCCTCTCCTCCCACGGGGGCTTCGCCGCGGGCGCGGCGGGCTGCTCGGGGCTCGGGCGGGCGGACGGCTGGTCGCTCATGCTGCCCCCTGCGAGGGGCCCGGCTCGCGGGCGATGGTCCGGCGGTCGATCTTCTGCTGCAGCTGGATGAGGCCGTGCAGGAGCGCCTCCGGCCGCGGCGGGCAGCCGGGCACGTAGACGTCGACCGGGATGATGCGGTCGACCCCCTGGGTGACGGCGTAGGTCCGGTAGGGGCCGCCACAGGTGGCGCAGGACCCCATCGCCAGCACCCACTTCGGGTCCGCCATCTGCTGGTGGAGACGCTTGACGATGGGCGCCATCTTCTCGGTGACCGTGCCGGCGACGATCATCAGGTCGGCCTGGCGCGGGCTGCCGCGGAAGACCTCGGCGCCGAAGCGGGCCATGTCGTAGCGCGGGTCGAGGACCGCCATCATCTCGATGGCGCAGCAGGCGAGACCGAACTGCAGCGGCCACAGCGAGCCGCGCCGCGCCCAGTTGAAGAGCCGGTCGTAGGTGGTGGTGACGATGCCCGGCGGCAGCCGGTTCTCGATCAGGCCCATTCCAGCGCCCCTCTCTTCCAGGCGTAGACGTAGCCGACGATGAGGATGGTGAGGAAGACGACCATCTCGACGAAGCCGAACAGGGCCAGGCGGTCGAACATCACCGCCCACGGGAACAGGAACACGGTCTCGACGTCGAACACCACGAACAGCACCGCCACAAGGTAGTAGCGGATCGAGAACCGGGTGTCGAAGGCCCGCGTCGTCGCCTTCACCCCGCACTCGTAAGGGTCGGCCTTGACCGGGTCGGGCGCCCCCGCCCGCAGGAGCTTCGCCAGCAGCAGGGCGATGATCGGGAACGAGATCGCGACCAGGACGAAGACCAGGATCGGGACGTACTGCTCCATGGTGCCCCCTCCCTGCCCAGAGCGGGTACATTCTAGTCGCCCCTTGGAGGTTGTCAATCGCTGAACAACCTCAGTCACAGCAAGGAAATAGGCGCTACTTTCCTCATTGAGACTGAGGCTCACGAGATTCACGCGGCCGTCGCCCCGCCCGAGCCGGGCGGCGGCTATCATGGGGGGCCGGGAGGTGCCCATGGCCCGTCTGCCGTTCGCTGCCGTCGCGCTGACCCTGGCCGCCCTGGCCGCCCTGGCCGCCCTGGCCGGCGAGCCGTCGCCCGACCTCGAGCGGCTCCGCTCCTGGATGACCGGGTCCTTCTCGAGCGCGGCCCAGTCCGCCGCCGACCCCGACTTCCGGGACATCCGCCTGCACATGGCCCCGATCTGGCCGGAGCGCACCGACGGCGTCTGGCTGTACGTCGAGCAGGCGGTCGCCGCGACCCCCGACCAGCCCTACCGGCAGCGCGTCTACCGGCTCCGCCAGCTCGACGCCGGGCACTTCGAGAGCCAGGTCTTCGAGCTCGCCGACCCGGCCCGGGCGGTGGGCGCCTGGCGGCTGCCCCGGCCGCTGGCCGAGCTCGGCCCCGACCACCTCGAGGAGCGGGTCGGCTGCGCCATCCAGCTGCGCTGGGCGGGCGACGCCTTCGTCGGCAGCACCCGGGACCGGCAGTGCGCGAGCGAGCTGCGCGGCGCCACCTGGGCGTCGTCCGAGGTGACCCTCACCGCCGACCGGCTCCTGAGCTGGGACCGCGGCTTCGACGCCGCCGGGGAGCAGGTGTGGGGCGCGGTCACGGGCGGCTACGTCTTCGACCGGGTGGCCGAGCCGCCCCCGCCCGAGCCGGCCCCGGCGCCGACCCCGGGCGCGCCCTAGGCGACGCATGCGGGCCGCCCCCCGCCGCC
>CAYTJW010000433.1:0-5141 GCA_964438135.1 uncultured Thermoanaerobaculia bacterium | reverse complement strand
CCGTCGGCTCGTCGGCCAGGGGCTGCACGCCGGCCAGGGCGAGGTCGGCCTGGCGCAGCTCCAGGGCGACCGCGGCCAGCGCCAGCCGCAGCCCGGCGGCCCCCGCCCGATCCGGCTCGGCGTCGACCCGGGCGAGGAGGTCGCGCCAGCGCACCCTCCCGTCCTCGCCGCCGCCCTCGCCCATCCCGAGCCGGGCCGCGTCGAGCAGGACGTTGCTCAGGAGCGGCGACAACGGCCCTCCCTGTGGCGTCCCCTCCACCCGCTGGCTCACGACCCCTCCCTCCAGCAGCCCCGCCTGCAGGTATCGCCGGACCAGGAGCAGGATGCGTTTGTCCTTCACCCGGCGCTCGAGCCGCGACATCAGGACGTCGTGGTTCACCCGGTCGAAAGAACCTCCTCCAGTTCCATGTCCACCACCACCGATACCCGGCCCGAACGTGCTCACGCGCACGCTCGACCGCCTGGTGGGCGCTCCGACCTGGCCGGAACCCGTAGCTCGACTCCGAGAAGCTCGGGGCGATCTGCGGCTGCAGTACCTGGAGCAGCGCCTGCTGGATCATCCGGCCAACGACCGTCGGTATCCCCAGTCGCCGCATCCCCCGGCCCCCTGGCTTCGGTATCTCCACCAGGAGCACCGGCTGTGGCCGGTACCGGCCTTCCCGCATCTCCTCCCGGATTCGTGCCCAGTGGGTCCGCAGGTACGGCATCAGCTCCCCGACGGTCATCCCGTCGACGCCCGGTGCCCCCCTTTTTCTGCTTCACCCGCTGGTACGCCAGCAGCATGTTCTCCCGGCGCAGCACCTCCTCGATCGTCATCACCCCCTGCTCGTCGGTGTGCCCGTTGCATGCCGTGGTCGTTTGGCGCGCTGATCCCGGTACCCCGGCGGTTCCGCCGCCCTCCCCCCGCGTCAGCTCCGGCATCTCAGCCTTCATTCCTGCGCCTGCCTCGACCAGCGAATGCTCCGCACCGACTCGGCCCTCTCCGTTCGGCCCTTCGCCGCGGTGCGCCCGCGGCTACTACGGCCTCGGCTGACTTCTGCCCCCCCCATCGGACCGCCTCGCCGCTCGCTCGCGGTCAAGGCCCCGAGCCCCAGAGACTCGCATGTCGCTCGATGTGGGGCTCGGGCAGCCCTAGCCCTTCGGGCAGAGAGCCAGATCTCCCAGGGTAAGGCGCGTGGCTTTCGTCCCACCTACCCGCCGCATGTACCGCCGGCCGGTCCGAATGACTATCGGGCTTCGGGTCTTCGTGCCCCCTCGCCCACCGGCCAGCGGCCTCAGATGCGGTTCGTGTACCTCGGGCCGGGACTTCGCCTGCAGCTTCCTTCAGACCCCGCCTCGCGACGGACGCCCTTGCTGTTCGGCTCGGAGTTCCGGTCATCACGGTCTCCAGGGGACTCCCACCCCCAAGCCACTTCCCGGTTCGGTCTCCCTCCCCGGTTGCAACCGACACGACTGCGCCAGTCATGTCGCTTCGCGCCCTGCCTGGCGCACACAAACGAGCCGCCCCCGCGGAGCGGGGGCGGCGAGAGCCAAGCGGCGGGTCGGGCCCGCCGCGGAGCACGTGCGGTCTACTCGACCGTGAAGCTGGTCAGCTCGACCGGGATCGGCACCTCCAGCGTCACCGGCACCACGACCAGGTCGGTGCCATTGCCGGGCCCCGGGTCCGGGTCGTCACTGGCCACGCACAGGGTGGCCTGGTAGGTGCCGACCGCCAGGCCGGTGGAGTCGAAGGTCACGGTCACGTCCTGGGTGCCACCCGCCGGCACGGTGCCGGAGACCGGAACCTCGCTCAGCCACGGCACGTCGGCCGGGGAGCTGCAGCTGGCGACCGAGCTGTGCTCGGCGACGCTCCAGCCCAGGGCCGCGGTGCCGGTGTTGGCGATGGCCAGGACCTGCTGGGTGGTGGTGTTGGGGGCCTGGGAGCTGCTCAGGCTCGCCGGGCTCACGTCGGCGTTCGGCGTGGCGACGCACTGGACGCGGCGGTCGGCCAGGCCGGTGTAGTTGAAGCTGCTGACGCTGCCGCCGAGCTTGAAGACCTCGTTGTCGAGGGTGACGGCACCGGTGCGGAAGACGGCGCCCGAGACGAGGTTGCCGCCGTCGGCCCAGGCGCCGGCCGCGACGTCGAAGAAGCTGGTGGCGGCGCTGACCGTGCCGGCCCGCACGCCGCCAACCACCCACAGCTCGGTCGAGCCCCCGTGCTCCGCCTGGGCGTAGCCCATGCCGAGGAGGCTGGCGGGGAGGACCCCGATGTCGGCGTTTTCGGCGCCCCAGGTCCCGGTCCCGAAGTCGTAGCACTGGGTGCTGGTGAGGTCGCCGCCGGCGTTGGTCCCGCCAGCCACGCACAGCAGCTTGCGCGCGGCGCCGTCAGTGAACACCCAGGCGGCGTGGAAGTCGCGGACGGTCGTGAAGCCGGGCAGCGGGGCGAGCCAGGCGTCCAGGGCCGGGTCGTAGACGTGGACCGTGCTCAGGGTGCCGGGGCCGGCAGCGGTCGCGCCGCCGGTCAGGTAGCAGAGCCCGGTCTCGGCGTCGTGGGCCCAGGCTGGCGCCCAGATGCCGGGCGTCGCGGGCGCGGTGCCGGCGGGGGTCTCCTGGGCCCAGGAGGTGGTGGCCATGTCGTAGGACCACAGGCCGGTGAAGGTGCCCGTCGCCGCGTCGCCGTACACGTAGACCGCGCTGCCGGCCTGGCAGCCGGAGCGGGCGTAGTTGTTGCCGAAGGACGGCGGCGTGCCGACGCTGGTCCAGGTCTCGGTCGCCGGGTCGTAGCGCCGCACGTTGGCGTTGGCGCCGTAGCCGGTGATCGACCACACCTGGCCGCCCCAGGCGCCGAGGACGTTGTCCATGCGGCCGCTGTCGGGCTCGCTGGGGACCTGCGTCCAGAAGGCATCCGCAGCGGTGGTGGTGAGGGTGGCCGAGCCCGTCCCGCCGAAGGCCTGGCCGAGGGCGGTGACGACCGCCGCGTCGCTGCCGGGAGCGGCGGGGAGGTCGACGCTGACCACGACCTGGCCGGAGGCCCCGGGGCCGAGCACGAGCTGGGCCGGGCTGGGCGTGGTGGGCCAGGCGTTGCCGGCCACGCCGAGGTCGAAGGCGTCGCTGTCCGGCGTGACGTTGTCCAGCGTCAGCGTGTAGCCCACGGTGCTGCCCGGGCAGCTGGTCTGGGCGTCGTCGGCGGCCAGAGACACGTACGGGCAGGGGTACCAGGCCTCGACCAGGGCGGTGTCGTCGAGGAAGAAGTTGTTGCCGTAGGCGCTGATGCCGAGGAAGGCGACCTGGGTGCCGTTGACGTTGTAGCCCGCCGGCAGCCGCACGACGTGCTCCTTCCAGCCGGGCGTGGCGAACGCGGCGTCGTAGCGCAGCACCGGTCCGCCGGCGTCGACCCAGGTCACGCCGTCGGCCGAGACCTGGACCTGCACCCGGTCGGCGTTGCTCGAGTAGCCGGTGTCGTGCGACATCCAGAAGACGACCGCCGGCGCGGCGAAGCCGCTGAGGTCGAGCGCGCCGCTCGCCAGCCGGGCCGAGCCGCCGGCCCCGGTGCTGAACGAGTTGAACTTGGCCATGGCGCTGCCGCCGTGCGGGGCGATGGTCGGGTAGGTGCCGGCAGTCTCCCGCGTCCAGTCGGGGTCGGTGCCGGGGTCGAAGATGACGGTCTCGGTCCAGCCGGCGGGCGGGACGATGACCTCGAAGCCCTCCAGCGCCGTGGGCGTGGACGAGACGAGACCGGTCGTGGCCGACCGGACCACGGCCCCGCCGGAGAGCCCCGGGTCGTCCAGCGTCGCCTGGTTGACGACGCTGCCGCAGGCCAGGCCGTCGGTGTCGACCGAGAAGGTGACCGTCACGTCGCCGCCCGCCGGCACGGTGCCGGACCAGGTGACGTTGCCGCCGGCGAAGCCGCAGGTCCCCGAGGTGCAGGCGACGTCGCCGTTGTAGGTCGAGCCGGCCGGGATCACGTCGACCATGGTCGCCGCCGCGGCCTCGGCGCTGCCGGAGTTGACGATCTGCACGGTGTAGGCAATCGGGTCGCCCATCACCACCTGGGCCGGGGCGGTCTTGGACGAGCTGTCGAACGTCGGGTGCGGCGCGAGGGGCGACCAGGCCCAGGTCAGGCCGGTGGGGGGCACGGCGGTCGAGGTCAGGGCCATGGTGGCCGTGTTCGCGCCGCCGGCGGTGGACGCGGTCCAGGCGCCCGTGCCGCTCCGGTTGTTGAAGTCGGCGTTCGAGGCGCCGCGCAACCCGACCTCCGCGGTGCGGGCGGTCGCGTTCTGGGCGAAGGCGCCGTAGACCACCTCCACCAGGTTGCTGGTCTCGTGCAACCGGATCTGGTAGTTGTAGCTGTCGCCGGCGGCGCCGTAGTGGCGGAAGTTCTTCCACTGCACCACGAACACCCGGTCGGGGGCTGAGCCCAGGGTCTCGTAGCGGATCTCGCTGTCGGCCGCGTTGGTCTGCTGGTCCCCGCCCAGGGCGGCGACGACGTTGTTGCTGGAGCCGCCGCTGATCGGCAGGTAGGAGCTGGCGACGGCGGCGCCCATGGCGAGGAAGCCGTTGCAGTTGACGCTGACCGCGGTGTAGGCGTTGCCGTCGAAGGTGAAGGTGAACGGGAGCGGGTTGTTGGGGTAGCTGGTGTCGTCGCAGGATGCCGTGAGCTGCGTCCCGCCGGCGATCTCGGTGTAGGTGCCGCTGCTCTGGCTCCAGCCGTAGTCGAGGGCCACCGCCCTGCCCGAGACCTCGAGGGCCTGCCCCGGCGTGCCCTCGGGCCGCACCCCCGCGGCCGAGGTCTGGTCAGCCGGCTTGACCGCCGGCTGCGGCGCGACGCCAACCGGCGCCTGCGGTTGCAGGGCCGCGGCACCGAGCGGCACCAGCGACCCGAGCAGCGTCAACATCACCAAACCGTGGAAGCTCTTGCGCGTCATGACACGACACCCCCCGTCGGTCCTCGTCGGTCACTCGTCGCCCGGCCCTCGCGGGCCTCATCGGGCCGGACGCGGCCCCGTTCGACGCGCCGCACCGTGCGGCTTGCCAAGGGGCGCACTGTAAACGCGCCTCGCCGACCGGTCAAGCTCGCCCCCTGCCCACGGGCGCCGGAGGGTGCGAGGGCCGCCCCACCGAACGCGCGGGCCCGGCGCCTCCGCCGGGCGCCGTCCGGCGGC
>CAYTJW010000432.1:0-5142 GCA_964438135.1 uncultured Thermoanaerobaculia bacterium | reverse complement strand
CCCTCCGGGAGAGGTCTCCCGAAGGGCGGGTGAGGGCGCTGATACCCACGACCACACCCGCCCTCACCCCAACCCTCTCCCGGTGGGAGAGGGAGTTCTGTGCCGTCTTGTCGGGCGGGGGCCCAGAACGCGAAACGGCCCCGTTGCCGTACCCTGGAGGGGTGGCTACGGGGCCGTAGTTAGAATGTAGGCAAGCGGTGCGAAGGGGCGGCCCACTGGGACGAGCGCTTGCCTGAAGTTGACGTCGTCAGGGCAATTGATAGGGGTCCGGCCGAGGAGGCCACATCCGGCCGGCCCCCGAGGCGTAGCGGCCGGCTGAGTGCCATCCAGAGACATTCTGGCGTAGCTTCGCGGCCTCAGAACGACTTTTCGGCCGCTCTTCTAGCTGACCGTTATTGCCCGGGTCCGCGTGTCTTCACTCGCGGTAGTCCGCACTTATGGAACAAATGTACTATCGAACTCCTCCCGATGTCAAGGGTTTTTGCGGGGAATCAGGGCCCCACAGACGCTTTGTCCCAGTTCGCCCGCGCCGCCGGCCTGGCGGCGCGTGAGCAACGCCTCCCTCGCGTCAAGGTCGGGCGCCTCTGGCGGTTCCGTGGCGCGGTTGAATTTCCAACTTGACAGAGGGGGGCGTAAGTTCTATCGTGTCCAATAATACACTACTTAACAGGAGTTGCGGACATGGAACTGTGGACAGTGTTTGAGGCTGCCAGGTACCTCAAGCTGAACATCGAGGTGCTGCGACGCAAGGCGAGGGCGAAGTTGGTGCCCGCGATCAAGATGGGCGGGGTGTGGCGCTACCGCAAGGAAGCCCTTGACGAGTGGCTGGCCCAAGGCTGCCCTTCACAGGCGGAGCAGCCCTCGCTGTTTGACGCGGGGGCCCGGAGCGAAGGAGCAACGACAAGGCCATGATCCGCGTCGAGCGGATCGAGGGCATGATCCTGTCCCTGCGGGGGCAACGCGTGATCCTGGATAGCGACCTGACGGAGCGATACAGGGAGGGAGAGTGAGGGAATGGCTGAAGAGGTCGGCGGCGAGATCATCGTCGAAGACGTTGCTCTGGCGGGCGGATTCGTGCAACTGCCCGCAGTCGTTGTGTTCGACCCTAGCCTCTCTGCAGGAGCAAAGGTCCTGTACGGCTGTCTTCTCTGGTATCACTGGAAACACTGGCCCTTCCCTGGGCAGAAGAACCTGGGAGAGGAAATCGGCGGGGGAGAGAGCACCGTACGTCGGCACCTCGCAGAGCTTCAAAAGGCGGGCTACATCGTCGCGGAGCAACTAGGCCTTGGGCGACCCAATCGTTACATCATCAAGAGCCTACAAGACCGGGCATTTCCTGACCGCTCAAAAATGAGCGGTCTAGCCGCTCAAAAATGAGCGGTCCCCTAGAGTCGTTAGATTCAGAAGTTAAGACCAAGACTCTCTCTCATAGCGAAGCCCCCCGCTTAGCGCAGGTTTTCCACGCCGCAGTGGGGGAGCAACGTCCGGCGAAACGGCGGAGAGAGAAGGTAATCTCCACGGTCAACGACCTGCTTGCCGAAGGGTTTTCCGGAGAGGTTGTCGCGGAGGCAATCCGTCTCGCCGGCGAACGTGGAGCTCGGGGCCCGGAACTGTTGCCCCACTTGGTGGGAGAGGCGCATGCCAGACTCGAGGCCAGCGCCGCGACGAGGAAACGCCAGCGAAAGATCGTGGAGGCCGCACAGCCATCGACTGTCGACATTGACGCCGACCTGGCGGCCGTCGCGCGGCTGGCCCAGGGGGAGCGCCAGCGGCTTGAGCGCGAATGTCGGGAGCGACTGCCCGTGGGGTTGTCGGACGCGATGGCCGAGCGAGTGCTGCCCGGGATGATCGCCGCGCGGCTGCGAGAGGGCAACCGCACCTAACGGAGCGCTAGTCAGCGGCCACGAACCGGACCTCGATCCCTGCCACCACCGCCCCCGTGACTTCCTCCAGCGCCGCCCGGACGGCGTCCGCGTGCCGGGGGATGATCTCACAGAAGAACTGCACCGGCGTAGCGACGGTCGCCATGCCGTTGTGCATCGGCAACAGGTATGCGCTGAACAACGCCGGCGTCATTTGCCCCCGCGCCTGCAAGAGCTCTCGCGTCTGCTCCCACACTCCTCGCGTGTCCTCGCCGATCCCCAGGCGATCCTCGAGGGCGCGGCGTTGCGCCTCTGCCGCTTCTCGCTCGCGGGTTCTGGCCTCTTCCCGATCTCGCCGCTCGGCCTGCGTCAACCGCTTCTTCGTCGCGGCCGCTTCGGCTTGTTCCTCCGGCGTCTGGAACCAGGTCGGGATCACCCAGTCTCCTGAGCCAATCGCCGCCACCAGCCAGGCCGCCGGACTCTCCTTCGGCACCCAGCCACTGCTGAGCCTATGTTCGGTGTAGCATACCCACCGGTAGACGAGGGCAGGATCGTGGTTCTGCAGGAGCTTGCGGCTGGTGGCCCTGGTGACGCCAAGTGCCGCCAGCCGATCGGCGAGGTCGTTGGTCGTTGACGATGAAAAAGCAACAACAGCCGGTGGGGTTTCAGGAGGTCCTGCTTCGGCGGATGGCTCTTGTTGTTGCTCATCTATACTTCTCTCAACGACCTTACTACTTGTCTTGCGTTTTCGCGAGGTCTTGACCTCGCGTTTTTGCGAGGTCTTGATCTTGCGTTTTTGCGAGGTCAAGACCTCGTGTCTTTCGGAGATGGACTTGGGAGAGCGGGGACGAGCGGCTTCATCCTCCCGATCAATGAAGGTTCGTATGTAGTCGTCGAGTGCTCCTTCGGGGATGTCCTCGATGATGTAGACGTTGGTCTTGCCTTGCCCACGGCGCTCCACCGAGATCAGACCAGCATCCTTCAGGGCGCTGATATGCTTGATGATGGTCGAGAGATGGGCCCCCCTGATCTGACACAGGGTCTCCTGCCCTACGAATGTCTCCCCGCGACCGAATGCGTAGCTGCACAAGGACAGGTAGGTGCGCAAGGCGGCGTCGGGAAGGTCGGAGAAGAGTCTGATGAGGGCATTGCTGACGGGTACGTACCCGACCCGCTTTTCCTTGTTGCGGTATCGGGCCTCGCTGGAGGCATCCTGTTCCTCTTCTGCGTAGTAGTCGCTGTCAGGCATTGTAGGCCGTCCCAGGTCACGGTATCGTGGTGCCCTGCCGGGCTGCAGCGCGGTCGTCGCTCAATCCTCGGCAGTGAGCAGAGCGGCCGCCAGACGGCGCACAGCCTCTCTGTCCGGCTAGACCGGACATTTTTGTCCGGTCAGGAACAGGGCGCTCGCTGAGGCTCCGGATGATGTATCTGTTCGTCCGACCGCCCTGGTTTGATTTTCGGACGGGGGTGGTCCGATAATCGTACTACCCCCCCGAAGAACCGCGCTGGTGTCACGGTCTCCAGCGGTCGTCGGATCTTACTTTGCATCAGATGCCCTGCCGGCCGGCCCCCTGGCCTGTCCCCCCGAGCAGTTCGGCCAGCCGCTGCGGCTCGGCGAGCCCCAGCCGCAAACACGCCGCCAGCAGCGCCTGGACGGACGGCTTCTCCCCCACCTCCACCGTCAGCTCCGCCTGGACCCGCAGGAGCTCCGAATACAGTTCCACCGGCACGCGCGTGTTGAGCTGCCGCGTGGTGCCGCTCGTCGCCTGGTTTGCTAGTTTGCTCGCTTCATGGCTTGCTAGCATGCTAGCATCCGCGCCGGTATCCCTGCTCGGAGCGGCAGGCAGCAGGTCGGCAATCCTGGGAGTGGTGCTAGCTTTGCGCACGGGCCACGACCTCCCCGGCAAGTTCGCGGTAGGCTTCGGCAGCAGCGGAGCGTGGGGCGTAGTGCAGCACCGGTTGCCCGACGTTGTTGGCGCGCTCAATGTCGGACCGCCGGGGGATCACGGTACGGAAGACAACCGCGCCGAAGTACTCGGTGACACTGGTCAGCATGTCATCGGAAACGCCCGTCCGGCGGTCGAACTCGTTGACGAGGACGCCGACGATCTTCACGGTCGGCAGGCTGTGGAGCAGCGAGACCAGGTTGGCCAGCCCGCGCACGGCATGTCCGCCGCAGTCAACGACCAGCAGGACGCCGTCCGCTGCCGCCAGCGCGGCGAGCGTGAGCTGGCCCAGCGACGGCGGGCAGTCGAGCAGGACCCAGTCATATCCCCGCAACTCGCCGTGCCGCCGGCGCAAGGCGTCGGTCTCCCGGGTCTTCGCAAGCTGCGGCTCGACGGCCGCCAGATCGATGGTTGCCGGGATCAGCTCAACACCGGGCGCACACGTCGCCCGCACCACGGCGGCGAGGGGCAGCGCCGGGTCATGGAGCAGGTCCTCGAGCGCAGGTTCCCCGGGGTTGACGACAACCCCGAGACAGACCGTCGCGTGCGCCTGGGGGTCCATGTCGAGCACGAGCACGCGCTGACCAAGCTCGCCCAGGGCCGCCGCCAGGTTGACGGCGGTCGTGGTCTTGCCGGTCCCACCCTTGTGGTTCGCGATTGCCAGGATCATAGCTTGATGGAAGGCGAGAAGGCTAGTTTGCTAGCATGCTAGCTTTCTATCAAACTAGCATGCTAGCGGGCGTTCATCCGAACCGCCGAACCGGCTACATCGCAAGCTTCGCCTGCTGCCGCGCGGCCTTCCAGGCCTCGACGGTGGCGACCTCGAACACGAAGCTGCGTCCAATCCGGCGCGAGGCAAGCTTCCCGTCACGGGCCAGTTTGCGCACGTACTCCTCGTGATACCCGAGCAGCTTGGCTGCCTCTCGCACTGTCAGTATCGGCACCGTCTCCATGTTTTTGATAATACAATACAGGCAGGCATTGAGTCAATACTAACGGCGGACCGCGCGCCGCTGAGGCGTGCCGGCGCAGACCGCAGGAGCGTGGGGTTGCCGTGGCCATGCGGCCTCTGCCAGCTCGTCTGGTAGGTGAGCAAGACTCCCGGGCTACCTCGCGCGCGCCCCCTCTTCTCGTCTCCGCTCTCCCCCTCCGCCAGCCGCGCCCGGCGGGGGTCCGCAGCGAGACCCCGATCGCTGAGTGCCTTCGCACGTTGACGGCGAACAGCAATGGCCCGCTTACTTGTGTGGGCAGATCGGATCGTTGCTAGTTTGCTAGCATGCTAGTGCCCCGTTAAGCGTCATTCTGAGGGTGTGCGGGGTCCTCCCATGAGCCCG
>CAYTJW010000431.1:0-5149 GCA_964438135.1 uncultured Thermoanaerobaculia bacterium | reverse complement strand
TGTGGACCCCGGCGACCCCGGATCTCCCCGGTGGCGCCTCTCCGGCCGACCTGTACGGCCCGTTCGTTCCTGAGTGCACCGACCCGAACATGTTCCCGCCGACCATCTACACCTACGTCGACATGAGCGGCGAGGGTGTCGTCCTGGCCGACGTCGAGCAGCACGCGGACGTCGTCCAGCAGCGTCGCGGTGTGGTCGCGTCGCGCCGAGCCCATGGCCCCGACCCGGCGCCAGGTGCCGGCCGCAGGGTCGAAGACCTCGGCCGTGTCGAGGTACCCCGGCGTGCCGGGAGTGCCGGCCTCGAGGCCGAAGCCGCCCGCCACCAGCACCCGGCCGTCGGCGAGCAGGGTCGCGGTGTGGCCCGCCCGGCCGTAGGCCATGCTGCCGGTCGCAGCCCACAGGCCGGAGACTGGGCTCCAGATCTCGGCGCTCGCCCGGTAGGCGTCGGCGCCGTCGTCCCCCCCGACCACCAGCACGCGCCCGTCGGGGAGCAGGGTGGCGGTGTGGTTCTGCCGGGCCTGGGTCAGGCCGCCGGACGCCCCCCAGGTGCTGGGCGTCGCACCGGCAGGGGGCGCCGCCAGAACGGCCACGATCGAGGTCAGGGTCAGGGCGACGAGGGCGCGAGATGTCACGGTCACCTCCCGGCTCGCGCCGGGAGCTGCCGGTCGGCGCGATCTGCCCGCGCAGTGTACCCCACCCTCGTCGCCTGCCCCCTCGGGCGGCCGGTGGTCGAGGTTCTTCGGCCCGTCCGGCCGCTCAGATGGCGAGCTCGAGCGAGACCGGGCAGTGGTCCGAGCCCGTCACCTCGGGGTGGATGCGGGCGTCGACGACCCGGTCGGCGAGGTCCTCGCTGACGAAGAAGTAGTCGATCCGCCAGCCGACGTTGCGGGCGCGGACGCCGAAGCGGCTCGACCACCAGGTGTAGTGGCCCGGCTCGCCCGGGTGGCGCTGGCGGAAGACGTCGACGTAGCCGTGGCCGAGGAGGCGGTCGAGCCAGGCGCGCTCCTCGGGCAGGAAGCCGGTGTTCTTCTCGTTCGCCTTGGGGTTGGCGAGGTCGAGCGCCCGGTGGGCGGTGTTGAAGTCGCCGGCGAGGACCACGCTGCGGCCGGCGCGGCGCGCGGCCTCCGCGTGCTGCAGCACCGCCTCGGAGAACTCGAGCTTGAACGGCACCCGGAGGAGGTCGTTGCCGCCGTTCGGGTAGTCGGCGGCGTAGAGCAGGAAGGCGCCGTGGTCGGCGACGATCAGGCGCCCCTCGGAGTCGAAGCGGGGCTGACCGAGGCCGCCGAGCTCGGCCGAGCGCGGCCGGCGGCGCGAGTAGAGCGCCACCCCGGAGTAGCCCGTGCGCTCGGCGGGGTGGAAGCACACGTGGTAGCCGGCCGGCGCCGCCAGCTCGGTCTCGAGCTGGTCCGGCGTGGCGCGCACCTCCTGCAGCGCCAGCACGTCCGGCCGGGTCGCCCGGAGCCAGTCGGCGAAGCCCTTGCGGCCGCAGGAACGGAGGCCGTTGACGTTCCAGCTGAAGAGGCGCAGCGTGCGCTCACGCGCCATCGGTCCCTCCGAACAGCGCCGCCTCGGCGTCGTCCAGGGCGGCCACGGCGAACCCCAGGGCGCGGGCGCGGGCGTGCTCGCGGCGGGTGTTGTGGCCCCACGCCGCGAGCACCGGGCGGACGCCGAGGTCCGAGACCGCCTCGAGGTGGTTGACCTTGTCGTCGACGAAGGTCAGCTCGCGCCACTCGACGCCGAGCCGCTCGTGCACCACCTCGAGGTGGCGGCGCTTGCTGCGGCCGGTCTCCTTGTCCAGCACCGCCTCCGGCGCGAACAGGTCGGCGGCGCCGTAGCGGTCGAGGAGCAGGCGCACCGAGGCGCCGTCCTTGGCGGTGGCGATGGCGTACGCCACCTCGCCCGCGCGCCGGCGGAGGAGGTCGAGGAAGGGCGAGAACGGGCGCTGCAGGCCGAGCCAGCCGTCGAGCGACTCGGCGCGCAGGGCGGCCCGCTGGCGGTAGAACTCGTGGTGAAAGGCGTCCAGCCAGATCGGGTCCTGGCCGGCGAAGAACGCGTCGTAGTCGGCCTGGTCGGCGATCGCCGCGCCCCGCTCGAAGGCCGCCAGGGCGACGCCGAAGTCCTCGGCCCGGTTGCCGAGCGGCACCAGGTCGTGGAAGGCGCGGTAGAGCGGGTCTGAGTCGAAGCCGTGGCGGGCGGGGTCGGCGCCCGGCCGGACCGGGCCGAGGAACCGGCGCAGCGGCGAGCTCGGCGCCAGGGCGAGGTAGGTGCGCAGCGCCACCACGTGCGCCTCGCGCGAGCTGTCCACCAGCACCCCGTCGAAGTCGAGCACCAGCGCGCGCACGGGCGACAGTGTAGCGGAGGGATGGGCGGCGTTCAGCTCCTAGCGCGGCCCATCGGGCCGCAACCAAAGCGTGCAGCGCTGTCGTGGGCCGCGCTGTTTACAGCCGGCAGCCGGCAGCCGGCAGAGAGCGAACAGCGTCACCGCCCCTCCCGCTCGACCTTGCGCTGCAGCGCATGGAGCATCGCAGCGATCTCGTCGAGCTCGCAACGTAGCGGCGTGACCTGGTCTTCGGTGGCGTAGCCGAGGTCACGAGCGAGGAGCAGGAGGTAGTCGGTCTCGCCCGCGGAACCCTGG
Organism: uncultured Thermoanaerobaculia bacterium; assembly: GCA_964438135.1. Lineage (GTDB taxonomy): Bacteria > Acidobacteriota > Thermoanaerobaculia > Thermoanaerobaculales > Sulfomarinibacteraceae > CAYTJW01. The sequence continues at coordinate 2,514 of CAYTJW010000431.1, read as the reverse complement.
GCGATGTTGAGGTGGCGTGCGAAGTCGCCAGCGGTCGCTCGCCGGCTGCCCTCGGCGATGTTCGCTGCGACCGAGAAGCTCGCCCGTCGCATCTGCGAGCACAGGGCGAAGCGCTCGTCGGCGGGGAAGGCCGCGCTCAGCTCGTAGACGGCCAGTACCAGCTGGTGCGCGCGCTGCCAGACCTTCAGATCGCTGTAGCGCTGCATCGCTCGGCCTCCGTCTTCCTCGCTGGGGGCTTGTAGGAGGCGTCGTCCCACGCGAAGATCCTCGGGAGTAGTAGATCAGCTGTCAGCTCCACCTCCCGCCCGGGCAGGGGAGGCGGCGGGCCGCGGTATCATGGGCGGCCGGAGGGGAGCATGGCGCGCGTCCGTCTCTACACCACCGCCAGCTGTCCGTACTGCGTCGCGGCCAAGCGCCTGCTGGCCTCGCTCGGCGCCGAGGTCGAGGAGGTCCGCCTCGACGACCAGCCGGAGCTGTGGGCCAGGCTGGAGCGGGAGCTCCGCTTCCAGACCGTGCCGATGGTCTTCGTCGACGACGTGTTCGTGGGCGGGTACGACGACCTGGCGGCGATGCACCGGCGCGGCGAGCTGGCGGCGCGGCTGTCGCCGGCACCAGGGGCATCGCCCACGGGCGCGGCAGAGGCGCAGGGGGGAGCTGTATCCTCATCGGGATGAGAGGGCGCTACCTGATCACGGCCGACCGGCTGGACTGGCTCGACCCGGTCTTCGACCTCGGCGTCTGCGTCAGCGTCGAGCTGCTCTCGCGCGGCATCGAGGTCGACTACCTGGACCTGCCCGCCACCGACCCGGAGCAGCCGCCCGAGCGTTTCCTGGGCGCGCTGCCGGTGCGGCAGATCCGGCGCGCCGACGCCGCGGCGCGACCGTTCTGGGAGCTGGGGCCGGTGCGGCAGGCCGACGTCGGGGAGTACGCGGTCATCCTGCAGCGCAAGGACCCGCCCGTGGACGACCTCTACGTCCGACTCCACCGGCCCTTCGAGCACGCGCCGCCGCACGTGGTGCAGGTCAACCGGCCGCCGGCCATCTACCAGCTGTCCGAGCACCTGCTGCCGCTCGACTACTCGGAGTGGGCGGCGCCGACCGCGGTCTGCACCGACCTCGACGCGCTCGAGGGCGCGGTGCGGGCCCTTCCCGGCAGGGTCGTGGTCAAGCCGGCCAACACCTACTGCAGCTGGGGGGTGACCTTCTTCCGGCCCGACGCGCCGCGGGCGGAGCTCGCGGCCTACCTCGCGGAGTGGGGTCCGAAGGTCCTGGTCCAGCCCTACCTCGAGGCGTTCGACTCGACCGGCGACCTGCGCATCCTGACCATGAACGGCAAGGTCCTCGGCTCGGTGCTGCGGGTGGCGCAGCCCGGCTCCCGCCTGGCGAACCTCCACCAGGGAGGGAAGGCCGTGCGCTTCGACCCCACGCCGCGCCAGCTTGAGGCCTGCGCGCGCGTCGCCGCCGACCTCGAGCCGCAGGGCATCCACCTGATCGGCTTCGACTTCATCGGCGAGCACCTGACCGAGGTCAACATCACCAGCCCGACCCTGATCGTGCAGGTCAACCAGGTCATGGGCATCCGCGCCGACGTCGCGCTGGTCGACGAGCTCGAGCGGATGTGGCGCTCCCGTCGCTAGGCGCGCCGATCCCGCCATTCCCGAGCGCATCGGCGGCCGGTCGCGACGCCGGCGTCGCCGGGTCGCGCCTTGACAGCCGGCAAGCGGAGCCGCATCTTGGTAAGGGACAGAGGTAAGGAATGACCTCTGGTGGAGGATGGCGAGCATGATCGCGACCGTCACGGCCAAGGGGCAGGTGACGCTGCCGGCCGAGGCGCGGCGGCGGCTGGGCATCACTGCGGGCACCAAGCTCGAGTTCATCGTCACCGACGACGGCCGGCTGGAGGTGATCCCGCGGCTGGGCTCGGTGCGGCGTCTGAAGGGCATGCTGCCGCGGCCGGAGCGGGCGCTGTCGCTTGCGGACATGGAGCGGGCGGTCGCCAGCGGAACCTCCTCGTGATCGCGCTCGACACCAACGTGCTGGTGCGCTACGTCGTCCAGGACGACCCCGCTCAGGCCGCTGCGGCCGCAGCGCTGGTCGAGTCGCGGTGCACTGCCGAGGAGCCGGCGCTCGTCGCCACGGTCGTGCTGTGCGAGCTGGCATGGGTGCTCGGCCGCGGCTACCGCTACACCCGCGCCCAGGTGGCCGCGGTCGTGCGCGCGGTCCTCTCCGCCGAGGAGCTGGAGGTCGAGGCGCCGGAGCTCGCCTGGCGCGCGGTGCGGCTGTTCGAGGAGGGAGAGGCCGACCTCGCCGACTACCTGATCGGCGTCGCCAACCGGGAGCGGGGTGCCGTCTCCACCTTCACCTTCGACCGGGCGGCGGCCGGGAGCGAGCTGTTCACCCTGGTCGGCGGGGCGTAGGCCCGGCCGCCGGGCGGGCGGGGCGACGGGCCTGTCGGAGAGTGTCCCGGCTCACGGCCCGCGCAGCAGGAACACCACGACCACGGCCGGCCCGGGGC
>CAYTJW010000430.1:0-5153 GCA_964438135.1 uncultured Thermoanaerobaculia bacterium | reverse complement strand
GCGCCTGCCGGGGGTGCTGGTGGCGGTGGTCGCGGCCACCCTCGCGGTGGGGTGGCTCGACCTCGGCGAGCGCGTCGCGGTGGTCGGGGCGATGCCCCAGGGGCTGCCGGCGCTCCGTCTCCCGGCCCTGGCGGTCGACGACCTGCGCGCCCTGCTGCCGGGCGCCTTCGCCATCGCCCTGGTCGCCTTCGCCGACACCAGCGTGCTGTCGCGGACCTTCGCCCTGCGCGGCGGCTGCGAGGTGGACGGCAACCAGGAGCTGGTCGCCCTCGGCGCCGCCAACGTGGCGAGCGGCCTGTTCCAGGGCTTCGCCATCTCCTCCAGCTCCTCGCGCACGCCGGTGGCCGAGGCGGCCGGCGCCCGCACCCAGCTGACCGGGGTGATCGGCGCCGCCTGCATCGCCGCCCTGCTGGTCGCCGCCCCCGGCCTGCTGCGCGACCTGCCCCACGCCGCCCTCGGCGCGGTGGTGATCACCGCCTGCCTGGCGCTGGTCGAGGTCAGGGGGGTGTGGCGGCTCTACCACCTCCGCCCGAGCGAGCTGCTGCTGTCGCTGGTGTGCTTCCTCGGCGTCGCCCTGGTGGGCGTCATCCAGGGCATCTTCCTGGCCGTCGGCTTCGCCCTGGCGGCCTTCGTCTGGCGGGCGTGGCGCCCCTACGACGCGGTGCTGGGCCGGGTCGACGGGCTCAAGGGGTACCACGACGTCACCCGCTACCCGGAGGCGCGGCGCATCCCGGGCCTGGTCCTGTTCCGCTGGGACGCGCCGCTCTTCTTCGCCAACGCCGGGGTCTTCCGCGACCACGTCCTGGCCGCGGTGGCGACGGCGCCGACCCCGACCCGCTGGGTGGTGGTGGCGGCCGAGCCGGTGACCGACGTCGACGTCACCGCCGCCGACGTCCTCTCGGACCTCGACTCCGACCTCGAGCGGGCGGGCGTCGAGCTGTGCTTCGCCGAGATGAAGGACCCGGTCAAGGACCGCCTCAAGCGCTACGGCCTGTTCACCGCCCTCGGCACCCACAACTTCTTCCCCACCCTCGGCCAGGCGGTCGACCGCTACCTCGAGGCCCACGGCGTCCTGTGGGTCGACTGGGACGAGCGGACGCCGCCCCACACCGAGGAGTGACGGGCGCGACCGCGGGCCGCCGCGGGCCGGCACCCCTCGCGCGCGCCCCGCGCGGCGTCAGGCCCCGACCGCGAACTCCAGCACGAAGCGCGTCCCCTGTCCGCGGTGGACCTCGAAGCTGCCCCGCAGCTGGGTCGCCAGGGTCGTCACCAGCTGCAGCCCGAGGGTCGTGGTCCGCTCGACGTCGAGCCCGGGCGGCAGGCCGACCCCGTCGTCGTCCACCTCGAGCGCGCACCGCCCCTCCCCCAGGCGGTGCAGGCGGACCGCGAGGCGGCCCGGGCGCCCGCCGGGGAAGGCGTGCTTGAACGCGTTGGCGACCAGCTCGTTGGCGATCAGGGCCACGGGCATGGCGACGCCGACCTCCAGCTCGACCTCCTCGAGGTCGAGCTCGAGACGGACGGCCCCGGCGACCGGCCCGAAGCTGCGCCGGACGGCCTGGACCAGCTCGGCCAGGTAGGAGCCCGCCGCGATCCCGGTCAGGTCGCTGGACCCGTAGAGCTTCTCGTGGATCAGGGCGAGCGTCCGGACGCGGTTCTGGCTCTCGACGAGCGGCGCCCGCAACCTCTCGTCCGCGATGCCGGCGAGCTGGAGGTTGAGCAGGCTGGCGATGATCTGCAGGTTGTTCTTGACCCGGTGGTGGATCTCCCGCAGCAGCACCTCCTTCTCGCATAGCGCGGCCCGGAGCAGGGCCTCGGCCTCCCTCCGCTCGGTGACGTCCTGGGTGGTGCCGAAGCCGCCGACCAGCTCGCCGTCGGCGTCGACCTCCAGCTCGGCCCGCTCGCGCACCCACCGCACGGCGCCGCCGACGACGATGCGGTGCTCGACGTCGCAGGGCTCGCCTCGCAGCGCCGCCATCCAGGCCGCGTGGACGTGGTCCCGGTCGTCCGGGTGGACCGTGCCGAGGAAGGTCTCGTAGGTCAAGGGCGTGCCGCGGGGAACGCCGAAGATGCGCCAGCCCTCCTCGGACCAGCGCAGCTCGTTGCGGCGGACGTCGAGCCGCCAGCTGCCGGTGTGGGACACGGCCTGGGCGCGGCTCAGGTCCTCCCGGCTCTCCCGCACCGCCCGCTCGGCCTCCTTGAGGTCGTGGACGTCGGTGTGGGTGCCGAACCACCGCAGCACCGAGCCGCGGGCGTCCCGCATCGGCCAGGCCCGGACCAGGAACCAGCGCATCTCGCCGTCGTGCCGGCGGAGGCGGAGCTCGCCCTCGAACACCTGCCCTTCCCGGAGCGAGTGCTGCCACCGCTCCAGCACGACCGGCAGGTCGTCGGGGTGGACGAGGTCCCGCCAGGCCCACCCCTCGCCCCGCGCGTCCGGTCCGACGAAGTCGTACCAGCGGTGGTTCAGCCACTCCACGCCACCGTCGGCGGCCGCGGTCCAGACGATCTGCGGCAGTGCCGCGGCCAGGGCGTGGAAGCGCTCCTCGCTCGCCCTGACGGCGTCCTCCGCCTCCTTGCGGCGGGTGACGTCGACGATGATGCCGGCCATCCGCCGCACCGCCCCGCCCTCGCCGACGATGGTGTCGCCGAGGGCCGCCACCCAGCGCACCTGGCCGCCCGGGAAGAGGACCCGGTACTCGCTCTCGAGCGGCGTGCGGTCGCGCAGCGCCACCTCGACCCGCTCCTCGGCGAGGGCGCGGTCGGCGGGGTGGATCGCGCCGCGCCACGCTTCGAAGCTGGCCTCGGCCGAGTCCGGGTCGAGGCCGAGCAGCCGGAACAGCTCGGGCGACCACTCCAGCCGCCCGGTCTCGAGGTCCCACTCCCAGGTCCCGGCCCCGGCCGCGCGCTGCGCCCTCCCCAGCCGCTCGCCGAGGCGAGCCAGCTCCCGCTCCGTGCGCCGCATCTCGGTGACGTCGAGGACCGCGACCGCGCTGCCGGCGATCTCGCCGCCGGCACCGTGGAAGGGCGCCGCGCTGTTGTGGACCAGGGCGCGGGTGCCGTCGAAGCGCTCGATCTCGAGCAGCTGGCCGACCACCGTCTCGCCGCGCTGCACCGCCAGCGCCGAGGCCCACTCGCGGGGCTCGACCGGCTGGCCGCTCGCGGCCCACCAGGCGCGGTAGGTGCCGTAGTCGTCGACCGAGCGCGGCAGGGGCCGGGGGCCTCCCCACAGCTCCTCGTAGGCGCGGTTGGTGCGAACGTTGCCGCCGGCGGAGTCGACGATCGCCACCCCCACCGGCAGGGCCTCGAGCACCGCCTCGAGGCGGTTCCGCTCGGTGACCGCCTCGACCCGCGCCGCCTCGACCTCCCGCTCCGCGGCCACCCGGTCCGTGATCTCGACGCCGTAGGTTCGCAGGCGCCTGCCCGAGCCGGCCAGGGTCACGGTCTGGCGCCACCAGGCGCCCTCCACCTCCACCTCGCGGACCGCGGCCGCAGCGCCCTCCGCCCGAGCCGCCGCCACGAGCTCGGCGGCGCCGCGGAACCAGGGGTGGCTCGGGCCCTCGTCGACGAGGCCCGGCAGACGAACCCGGGAAGAGGGGTTGGCGTAGCTGACCGCTCCGGCTCCGAGGTCGAGCTCGGCCACCGGGTTGGGGTTGAGCTCCGGGAAGGACGCCAGCCAGCTCAGCTTCTCCTCGGTCCGCCGGCGCTCGGTCACGTCCGTGAACAGGACCGCGAACTGTCCCCGGCGGGGCGAGTAGGCGCGGACCTCGAAGGTCCGCCCGAGCGGCGCCGAGTGGTCCTCGAACTGGGCCGGCTCGCCGGTCAGGGCGACGCGGCCGTACACCTCCACCCAGGCCGGCTCGATGCCCGGCAGGACCTCGCGCACGGTGCGGCCGAGGACCGCGTCGCGGCCGAGGCCGGTCTGGCGCTCGAAGGCCGGGTTGACCTCGAGGAAACGGTAGTCGTGGGGCCGTCCCTCCTCGTCGAGCAGGACCTCGTGCAGGGCGAAACCCTCGGTCATCCCCTCGAACAGCCCCCGGTAGCGGGCCTCGCTGTCCCTGAGCGCCTGCTCGGTCCGGCCGTGCTCGAGCTGCTCGATCAGCTCCCAGCGCCCGGCGCGCTTGATCAGGGCGAACTCGTGGTTGGCCACGACGTCCAGGATCTCTCGCACCCCGCAGCGCTCGAGGGAGTAGGTGCAGAGCGCGATCATGCGGTGCCGGCCGATGACGCCGTCGACCGCCTCCTCGTAGGCGGTGAAGTCTCGCCAGCTCGCCTCCTCCAGCCAGAAGGTGTTGGCGGACAGGCGCAGGCCGTCGAGCCCGCGCCGCCTCGCGCCCGCCAGGCGCTCGACCCAGGCCTCGAGCACCGGCTGCGCCTCGAACCGGCCGGACCTCAGGTACCACTGGCGGTAGTCGAGGATCTCGACCTGGCCGCTCGCGAGGAAGGCGTCGGCGGCAGGGAGCGCGGCCCGCAGAGCCGCCGTCGCCGCCTCGACGCCGAGCGGCGCCGAGGCCACCCACAGGCACAGCTCGTTGGCCTCCAGACCGGCCCGGAAGTACGGCACCAGCGTCTCGACCAGGTCGTCGGCGGTCTGGTAGAACTGACAGAAGTGGGTCCCCCAGGGCACCGCGCCGACCGGCTCGATGCCGGACTGGCGCGACTCCGCGCCCTGGCGCCGCTCGCCGATCTCGCCCGTCATGTCGCCCCCGCCTGGACCCGCGCGATCACGGCGAGTATACCCAACCATCGAGGCCGGCGTTCGGCGCCGGCCGGCCAGCCGCCCGGGGACCCCCACGCCGCTCCCGCCCCCCGGTCCCCTCAGCGCACCGTGAACGGGCCGACCTCGACCCCGCCGACGACGACGGTCACGGTGTCGCCCACCTGGACCAGGCGACCCGGGTTGGCGAAGAAGACGAAGTAGCGCCGACCGGGCTGCGGCCTCTCCCCGGGCGCCAGGCGGCCGACGTAGGCCGGGCTGGGCACGATCAGGCGCGCCCCGGACTCGGGGTGGATGAGGAACGGGCCGCCGTCCCTGACCCCGAACGCCTGCCAGGCGAGCTCGGGGTCGGTGACCCAGAAGCGGAAGTCGAGCATGTAGCCGGCCGAGGCGAGCCGCACCCCGTCCGGCCGGAAGCCGTGGCGCTGCTCGAAGGCGGGGT
>CAYTJW010000429.1:0-5161 GCA_964438135.1 uncultured Thermoanaerobaculia bacterium | reverse complement strand
CGGCGCGGGCCGCCGCGCGGCCCCACAGCGGCCCGACCGTGGCGTCGGTGGCGACCGCCACCGGCCGCGGCACGCCCTGCTGGGCCAGCACCTCGCCGAGGCTCACGATCAGGCGCCGACCGACCAGCACCGCGTAGCCGCCGCGCTCGCTCGCGACCTCGATGCGCTCCACCTGCCCATGGTACCCGCTCTGTCTCCCATGCCCGTACCCGTACCCGTACCCGATGCCCGCCTCGCCCCGCAGGCCTCGGCCGCGCCCTGACCCGCCCGGGCGCTGGCATCCCGCCGGGGCGTGTTGCGTTGCGACGCGCGGGCGCGGATACTGTGCGCTGGACGGGGAGGAGCGGACGATGCGACGGATCGTCGTGATGGCGGGTTTGTTCCTGGCGCTGACCAGCGGCGCGCCCGTGGCGCTGGCGACGGTGGTTCCCCTCGCGGTCGGTGCCACCGGGGTGCGGCTCGAGAGCGGCGAGGCGGGCCGTGAGACCCTGCTGGTCGAGGTCGGCGAGGTGCGGGTCGAGCCCCTCGAGGTCGACGGCCGGGCGTGGGCGGTGGTGCGGGTGGCCGGCGCCTCGAACCTGATGGAGCGCGGTCGCCCCTCCCTGCCCTACCTCGGCGGCGAGTACCTGCTGGGCGCGGCCGACGGCATCTCCCTCGAGCTGCTCGAGGCCGAGACGCGCACGGTCGACCTGAACGCGCTCGGTCTGGCCGGCGTGGCGCCGTCCAAGGGTCACTTCAACCGCACCGTCGACCCCGACTCGGTGCCGTTCGAGCTCGACCCCCAGGTCTACGGCGGCGACCGCCCCTACCCCGGGGCCGACGCCTGGGTCGACGCGCCGTTCATCGCCGGCCCGCTGCGCGGCCAGGCCTTCAGGCTGCCGCTGGCCCGCTGGCGGCCGCAGGGGAACCTGCTCGAGGTGGTGGTCCGGGCCCGCTACCAGGTGGTCCGCCACGACCGGGCCGCCAACCCGCGCCTCGGGCCCCAGCCGCCGCTGACCGGCCTCTTCGACCTGCTCGCCCGCGAGCGGTCGGTCAACTACCGCGCGGCGCGGGACCGCTACGTGCCGTTCGTCGAGAGCGGCCGGCTGCTGATCCTGACCCCGGCCGACTTCCTGGACGAGGTCCAGCCGCTGGTCGACTGGGAGACCAAGGTCGGCTACCCGACCGTGGTCGAGACGGTCGCAGCCGGCGTCACCGCCAGCCAGGTCATGAACCGCATCCAGACCTACTACGACCAGCCCGAGGGCCTCGCCTGGGTGATCCTGGTCGGCGACTACCAGCAGATCCCGAACTTCTCGGGCGTCAACGAGGGCGCCCCGTGCGACCCGTGCTACACCAAGCTCGAGGGCGCCGACAACCGTCCCGACGCCGCCATCTCGCGGCTGTCGGCGCAGGTCGCGGCCGACCTCGTCACCCAGGTCGACAAGATCCTCACCTACGAGCAGCTGCCGGGGACGAGCGCCACCTGGTACACCGCCGGCTTCGGCATCGGCGGCGACGACTCGGGCGGCTCGCCGTCCTACATCGACTGGGAGCGGGTCGAGATGCTGCGCGCCGACCTGATGGTCCCCGCCTACACCTTCACCGAGTTCGACCAGATCTACCACGACCCCGGCTCGGCGAGCGCGGTCACCGCCGCGGTCAACGACGGCCGCAGCCTGGGCGTGTACATCGGCCACGGTTGGTCGGGCGGCTGGTCGACCACCGGCTTCGACACCGGCAACGTCAACGCCCTCGTCAACGGCGAGATGCTGCCGTCGATCTGGTCGGTGGCCTGCAACAACGGCCAGTTCCACGACGTCGGCGAGTGCTTTGCCGAGGCCTGGCTGCGGCGCCCGGGCGGCGGGGCGGTGTCGTTCGAGGGCGGCACGACCTCCGAGTCGTGGGTGCCGCCGTGCGACGGCCAGCGCGGCATCGTCGACTCGATCCGCAACGGCGTCGCCTTCACCACCGGCGGCCAGCAGGTCAACGGCAAGCTCTACTGCATGGACTTGAACGGCGCCGCCAACGGCGACGAGGGGACCAAGTGGATGGAGCAGTCGACGCTGTTCGGCAGCTGCGTCATGTGGCCGCGGACGGTCGCCCCCGTCCCCACCCAGGAGCCGGATGACTTCGCGGTCTCGGGCGGCGTCGCCAGCCTGACCGTCAAGCTCGCCGGCGGGGCGCCGTTCGCCAAGGCCAACGGCGCCATCGTCAGCTTCTACACCCTCAACGGGGGCACGGTGCAGCCGCTCGGCTCCGGTCTGGTCGACGACTCCGGGGTGGTGCACGCGGCGGTGACCGGCGACCCGACCCACTGCCACATCCACGGCGCCGACCTGGTGCCGGCCCAGTACGAGCTCGCCGCCCGCCCGTCGGGGCGCGTGTCGCTCGACCGCGACGCCTACGCCTGCGACGACCTGGTCACCGTGCGGGTGGTGGACAGCAACGTCGGCTCCGGCACCGTGCCGGTCCAGCTGGTCGGCTCCGGTGGCGGCTCGAGCCAGGTCGTGCTGACCGAGGACGTCGGCCGGGCGGGCTTCTTCACCGGCACGGCGAGCCTCGGCAGCGACCTCGCGGTCGGCCACGGCGACACCCTTCTCGCCACCTACGTCGACGCCGACGACGGCGCCGGCGGCACCAACCTGAGCCGGACCGACAGCGCCGCGGTCGACTGCCAGGGGCCGGCGATCACCGACCTGGCAGGGCTGGAGGCCGGGGCCGCGACCCTCACCGTCGGCTTCACGACCAGCGAGCCGGCCACGGCCTGGGCCGAGGCCGCGCCCGGCGGGGCGTCCGCCAGCGACCCGACCCTGCAGACCAGCCGCGCCCTGGTCCTCGCCGGTCTCGACGAGTGCACCAGCTACACGGTCTCGGTCGGCGCCGCCGACGCCCTCGGCAACGAGAGCACGGGCGGGCCGCTGGTGCTGACCACCGGCCAGGTCGACGTGGCCCTCGACGACGACGTCGAGGCCGGGGTCGGCGGCTGGGTGGTGGACACCGCCACCGACCCGGGCGCGGGTGCCAACTGGGGCGTCGTCACCGACGCCGGCGCCCCGTCGCCGACTCACTCCTGGTTCTCGGCGGACGAGAGCGGGGTCAAGGACGACCGGCTGGTCGCGGGCCCGTTCACCCTCGGCGGCGGCACCACCACCCTGACCTTCGCCCACCACTTCGACCTCGAGTCGTCCTACGACGGCGGTGTGCTGGAGGTCTCGACCGACGGCGGCGCCAGCTGGCAGGACCTGCTCGCCGCCGGCGGCGTCTTCACCCAGGGCGGCTACACCGGGACCCTGAGCGACTGCTGCGACAACCCGATCGGCGGCCGCCAGGCCTGGCACGGCAGCTCGGGCGGGGTGGTAGAGACGGTGGCCGACCTGTCGGCACTCGCCGGCACCAGCCTGTCGTTCCGCTTCCGACTGGGCTGCGACTACATGATGAACGAGCAGGGCTGGTGGGTCGACGACGTCGTCGTCGAGACCACCAGCGCGTGCGCCAACGTGGCCATGTTCGCGGACGGGTTCGAGTCCGGCTCGACGGCAGTCTGGAGCGTGGTCGCGCCGTAGCGGGCCGGCTACTCCCCGCTCCAGGCGGAGATGGTGCGGTTGCGGCCGCCGTCCTTGGCCCGGTACATGGAGGCGTCGGCCAGGCGCATGAGCTCGTTCTTGGCCTTGACCGGGTCGTACGGCGGCCCCGGGAGGAGCGGCAGCACGTCGGTGCGCAGGGTGGCGATGCCGATCGAGCAGGTGATGAGACCGGTGATGCGCAACGCCGGGTAGTTGACCGGGTCGGCCGGGTCGGGGTGCTCCAGGAAGACGGTGGTCTCGACGCTCTGCCGGACCGCCTCGGCGACCCAGGCCAGCTCCTGCCTCCCTGAGCCCGGCAGGACGAGGACGAACTCGTCGCCGCCGTAGCGGGCGGCGATGGCGCCGCCGGGCAGGATCTGCTGCAGAGTGGCGCCGACCTCGGCCAGGACGCGGCTGCCGATCAGGTGGCCGTGGGTGTCGTTGACGTTCTTGAAGTGGTCGAGGTCGAGGAACACCAGGCCGCAGTCGTCGCCTGAGGCCAGGGCCTCCCCGATCTTGACCGACAGGCTGTGGTGGAGGTAGCGGTCGTTGAACAGGCCGGTGAGGTCGTCGCGCTTGGCCATCTCCTTCGAGCGCTGGGCCTCGATGGCGTTGGCGATCGAGGCGGAGATGGTCTGGGCGAAGATCTCGAGCAGCTTGAGGTCGCGCTCCGAGTAGCCGAGGCCGCCGCGGTGGTTGAGGAGCTCGATGACGCCGATGGTCTCACCCTCCACCACCAGCGGCGCGCACACCACCGAGCGGGTGGTGAAGCCGGACCGGCCGTCGAGGCCGTGGAAGAAGAGCGGGTCCTGCTGCGGCGCCGAGCTGATGTAGGCCCGCCCGCTCTGGAAGACGTGGCCGACGATGCCGGTGTCGGCGAACAGCCCCAGGCCGACCAGGGCCGAGGCGATCTCGCCGAAGCAGGCGATCACCACCAGCTCGCGCGACGAGGAGTCGTGGCCGTCGTTGACCGGGTCGGCGAGGAAGATCGACCCGGCCTCCGACGGCAGGAAGGCGTTGGCGCGCTCCAGGATGTCGCGGAAGATCGAGGCCAGGTCGAGGTCGTAGGTCGGGCTCGGGCTGCGCTGCTCGCGCTTCAGGAAGTGGATCAGCTCGGGGTTGGAGACGCAGTGCATCCTCATCGCCTCGGCCTCGCCACGGCACGCGACGCCCGCACTCCCCGGGCGCGGTCCGTGGTCGCACCCGTCCGCCTCGGCGTCGTGCGCACGGGCTCGCGGCGTGCGGGCCCCGCCTCGGCCCGGGCGACTGGGGAGAGGTGGCTCGAGCTCAGCATCACCGGCCTGTCGCGCCCCCTGGGGGGACGACCGTAACTGATTCTCCCACAAGGCATACGGGCTGGCAAGCAGGAGGCCGGGGCGGCGTTGCCCGGCGCTGGCGGCCGACCGCGCGCTCGCCCCCTCGACCGGAGAGGGTGTTCCCGCTAGGCTTCGCTCGTGGTCGAGGAGTGGCTGTTCGACGACGCGGACCGCCGGTTCATGGCCGCGGCCCTGGCCGAGGCGCGAGCCGCGGGCGAGCGGGGCGAGGTGCCGGTGGGGGCGGTGCTGGTCGCCGGCGGCCAGGTCCTGGCGGCGGCCGGCAACCAGCGCCAGCGCGAC
>CAYTJW010000428.1:0-5163 GCA_964438135.1 uncultured Thermoanaerobaculia bacterium | reverse complement strand
GGTAGCCGACGGCGGCGGCGGCCAGGTCGCCGCGGGGCAGCGGGCCGAGGTCGCCGTGGACCCACGTCAGCTGGCCGGTCGGCTGCTCGACCTCGGCGCTGTCGACGGCCGGGAAGACCTCGAGCCGGCCGGGCGGCTCGGCGCCCGCCAGGGAGGTGGTCGAGAGGGCGAGGGACAGGACACCCGTCACGATCGATCGCGCGTGCATGAGGACCTCCACGAACGGTGTCTCCGTTCGCAGCGTGGCGGGCTGGTCCCAACATGCGCCGCTCGGCGGCCCGGGGCAAGGCCTCGGCGGCCCTTTGACAGGTCTTTCACGGAGCCGGGGCCGGGCGCGCGACCGGACGCCGGGACGGCTCGCTCGGCGAGCGCCGGGAGCGCGCCCCGCCTCGAGACCCCCCGGGCGTCGCCCCGGCGGCCAGCTGGCCTACTGGAAGTGGAGCGCGAAGAGGATCGGGGCGATGATCATCGCCACCACGCTCATCAGCTTGATCAGGATGTTGAGCGACGGCCCGGAGGTGTCCTTGAAGGGGTCGCCGACCGTGTCGCCAGTGACCGTGGCCTTGTGCATGGCGTCGTAGCCGGCGCCCCAGTGGGCGTGCCCCTGCTCCTTGACCTGCTTCTTGGAGTTGTCCCAGGCGCCGCCGGCGTTGGCCTGGAACACGGCCAGGCAGACGCCGGAGATGGTCACGCCGATGAGCAGGCCGCCGAGCATGTCCGGGCTGTAGAGGCCGACCGCCACCGGGGCCAGGACCGCCATCAGGCCGGGGGCGACCATCTTGCGGATCGCCGCCGCGGTCGAGATGTCGATGCACTGCGCGTACTCGGCCTTGCCGTCGGCGGCCCGGATCAGGAGCTGCTCCTCGGCCGTCGGCTCCCGCTCCTCGGTCTCGGCTCGCTGCGCCGCCTCCAGGGCCGGCCGCAGCTCGGGGATGTCGCGGAACTGGCGGCGCACCTCCTGGATCATGTCCTGGGCCGCCTTGCCGACCGCGACCATGGCCATGGCCGAGAACCGGAACGGCAGCATGCAGCCGATCAGGAGGCCGACGAGGACGTAGGGGTCGGCGGCGTCGAGCGAGCACCGACCCTGCATCTTGGTCAGGTAGGCGGCGGTCAGGGCGAGCGCGGTCAGGGCCGCCGAGCCGATGGCGAAGCCCTTGCCGATGGCGGCGGTGGTGTTGCCGACCGCGTCGAGCCGGTCGGTGCGGGCGCGGACGTCGCGGCCGAGGCGGGACATCTCGGCCACGCCGCCGGAGTTGTCGGCGATCGGGCCGTAGGCGTCGGTGGCGAGCTGGATGGCGAGGGTCGACAGCATGCCCACCGCCGCCAGGGCGATGCCGTAGAGGCCGGCCAGCTCGTAGGCGAGGATGATGGCGACGCAGATCAGGAGCACGGGCAGGGTGGTCGAGCTCATGCCCACCGCGATGCCCTGGATGATGGTGGTGGCGGGTCCGGTCCGGGAGGCCTCGACGATCGTGCCCACCGGTCGCTTGTAGGTCGCGGTGTAGTACTCGGTGACGAGGCCGACGGCGATGCCGGCGGCGAGGCCGGCGACCACCGCCACGGCGACGCCCCACCAGGAGTAGGTGGCGACCTCGCCGGTGATGATGTCCTTGACCTCGACAACGCCGGCCGGGATCAGCCAGCGGATGGCCAGGACCGTGCCGACGACCGCGACGACGCCCGCGCCGAAGGTGCCCATGTTGAGGCCGGTCTGCGGGTTGCCGCCCTCCCTGGTGCGGACGAAGAAGAAGCCGAGGATGGAGGCGAGCATGCCGACCACGGCGATCACCATCGGCAGCAGCACGGCGTTGAGGCCGGCTCCGGGCTCGACCCGTTCGAGGCCGGCGGTCCAGGCCACGCCCAGGATCATCGCCGACACCACCGCGCCGACGTACGACTCGAACAGGTCGGCGCCCATGCCGGCCACGTCGCCGACGTTGTCGCCGACGTTGTCGGCGATGGTGGCCGGGTTGAGGGGGTGGTCCTCGGGGATGCCGGCCTCGACCTTGCCGACCAGGTCGGCGCCGACGTCGGCGGCCTTGGTGTAGATGCCGCCGCCCACGCGGGCGAAGAGGGCGATGGACGAGGCGCCGAGCGAGAACCCGGACAGGAGGTTCAGGACCAGCATCATGCTCGTCTCGTTGGTGAGGGCGTCCGGGTACATGCGGGTGTAGAGCACGAGCAGGACGCCGAGGCCGAGCAGGGCCAGCCCGACCACGGACAGGCCCATCACCGAGCCGCCGGCGAACGCCACCTGCAGGGCCTCGTTGAGACCGTGCCGGGCGGCGGCGGCGGTGCGGGTGTTGGCCCGGGTGGCGGTCTTCATGCCGAAGTAGCCGGCCAGGCCGGAGCAGCACCCGCCGAGCACGAACGACAGCGAGATGAAGGCGTTGGTGTCGTCGGCCCAGATCGTGTTGGCGATCCCGAGCAGGATCGCGACCGCCACCACGAACACCGCCAGGACGCGGTACTCGCGCTTGAGGAACGCCATCGCGCCGGCGGCGATCCAGCCCCCGATCATCTGCATGCGCTCGGTGCCGGGGTCCTGGCGCTTGACCCACGCGGCCTTGACGTAGGCGTAGGCGAGCGCGATCAGGGCGAGGATGGGAAAGGCGATGATCATGGTCGTCGCGTTCACGGGTGGAACCTCCGCCGAGAACCGCAGCCGCGCGCGAGGGACATTCGCGACCGACTGTCCCGATCTTGCGGGCGGGATTGTACCTGGGCGGGAGTGGGCTGTGAAGGAGGGGTCCGGGTGGCCGCCAGGCCGGGCGGCAGGGGGCGGGGCAGAGGGAGCCCCTCGCGGGGGTTGCGACCGCGGATACAATGGGCTCATGGACAACCAACACCGGCGTCCCGGGCCGCACGGCCACTCTCCTCACTGGCTCGTCTGGGCGACCGGGCTGGGGTCGCTGCTGTGGCTGCTGCTGCGCAGCGGCACCAGCCCGAGGCGGCTGGCCTACCCCTGCCAGCGCGCCGCCCTGGCGAGCGGCACGGCGTTTCTCGGCTGGCTGCTGGCCGTGGCCGGCGTGGGCGCGCTCTACCGCTCGCTGCGCCGGGGCACCACGCTCGGCCGGCTGGCGGCCCTCGGCCTCGCCCTGCTCCTGGTGGTCGGTCTCGCCGGCAGCTCGGCCCGCTCGACCGCCGAGGGCGTGCGGCGCAGCCCGGTGCTGCCGGCGTGGACCAGCCCGACGGCGGTGTCCAGCGTCTACGTGGTCGCGGAGGTGCCGGTGCCGGAGTGCTCCCTCGACGGCGGCGCGTTGCCGTCGACGCCGCCCTGCGACGACCCGGCCTACGCCCTCCACGACGCCGGGGTCGACGCCCTGGTCGCCGAGATGGAGGCGCGCGGCGACCACTTCTACGAGACGACGGCCCACCCTGGCGGGGTGGTGGGCAGCGACGACGTGGTCATCGTCAAGGTCAACAACCAGTGGGGCGGGCTCGGCGACGGCGCCGGCGTGGGCCGGCTGGCCACCTCGACCGACGTGCTCAAAGGCCTGATCTGGCGGGTGCTGCAGCACCCGGAGGGCTTCACCGGCGAGGTGGTGGTGGCGGAGAACACGCAGTACGTGATGGCGAATTACGACATCGCGCCGGCCAACGCCCAGGACCAGGACCAGTCCTACGCCGACGTGGTCGCCGCCTTCGCCGGCCTCGGCTACCCGGTCAGCACCGTGATCTGGGACTACCTGAACGACTCCCTCCTCGACGGCGGCACCGTCGGCGGACCCGTCCCACCCGGCGAGTACGCCTCCGGGGACGCCACGGACGGGTACCTGCTGGTCGAGGACCCTGCCGGCAGCGGAGCCGACGAGCTGTCCTACCCCAAGTTCCAGACCCCTGGCGGGCACTTCGTGAGCCTGCGCCACGGGCTGTGGGACGGGAGCTCCTACGCGGCCGACCGGGTCACCCTGGTCAACCTGCCGGTGCTGAAGAAGCACGGCATGGCCGGCGCCACCGTCAGCTGGAAGAACCTGATCGGCTTCTCGACCATCGCCAACGACCCCGGCCGCTTCGGCTCCTGGGACGCCATGCACGGCTTCTACTGGGGCTACCAGGACCTCGGCGACGCAACCTACGGCCTGATCGGCCGCCAGCTGGCGCTGATCCGGGCGCCCGACCTCAACATCGTCGACGCGATCTGGGTCGCGACCCAGGACAACACCTGGGGCGAGGCGGTCCGCAGCGACGTGCTCGTCGCCAGCACCGACCCCTTCGCCGCCGACTGGTACGCCTCGGAGTACGTGCTGCGGCCGGTGGTGGTGGAGTACCCGCAGGACTCCTCGGCCGCCCGCGCCGGCACCTTCCGCAACGCCACCCGCGTCAACCAGAACGCGGCCGCGGCGGCCTGGCCCGGGACCTACCCGTGGGTCGACCTGCTCGACGGCTACGACGGCGACGAGCCGTCCCCCGACGAGCAGAGCCAGATGAACGTGTACCTCGTCGGCGGCTCGGGCGGGATCTTCGCCGACGGCTTCGACGGCGGCACCACCGGCGCCTGGTCGTCGACCAGCCCGTGACGTCACCGGGGCCTGCCACCGGGCGCGCCGCCGGGCGAGGGACGGCAACGCCGCGCCGCCGCGTCGCCGTCGCCGTCGTGGCCGGTCTCGTCGCCTGCGCCGGCACCGCCGCCGCCTTCGAGCCCGCCACCGACATCGCCCGGCTCGGCCACCGCTCGTGGCAGGACGAGCTGCCCCAGACCACGGTCCACGCGGTGGTGCAGAGCCGCTCGGGCCACCTCTGGCTGGCCACCTACGCCGGCCTGGTGCGCTTCGACGGGGTGCGGTTCGAGGTCCTCGACGCCTCGAGCCGCCCCGCCCTGCCCGGCAGCAACGCGCTGGCGCTGCACGAGGACCGGGACGGGCGGCTGTGGGTCGGCACCGACCTCGGCGTCGCCGTCCTCGACGGCGACGCGGTCTCGACCCTGACCACCGCCGACGGCCTGCCCGGCAACACCGTGGTCTCGATCAGCGAGCGCGAGGACGGCCCGGTCGGGGTCGGCGCGCTCGACAGACAGTGGGCGACTGGTGTGGTAGACACACGCCACGGAAATGACCGACCGGGCCGACGGCAGCCAGTGGCGCACGTCCGCGCGTTTGCGCGCCGTCCGGTTGAGATAGGTCATCCGGCCGGCGTACCCCTGCGCCAGCCAGCCGCCCA
>CAYTJW010000427.1:0-5167 GCA_964438135.1 uncultured Thermoanaerobaculia bacterium | reverse complement strand
GGATCGAGCACATGGCAGAGCGCGCCCTGCTCGGGATAGAGATAACCCAGCTGGCGGGGCAGCCCGGCCAGGGACAGGGTCCGCTCGCTCAGGCTCAGCCGGCCGTCGGCATGGCGCAGCTCGCCGCGCACCCGCGCCGCCCCGCGCGCCGCCTCCTCCAGCCGCCGCTCGAGGCGGGCGGAGGCTGCCAGGCACTCGTCGTGCCGCACCTGCCAGTCCCGCTGCGCGCCCTCCATCCGTCGCTGCCGTTCCGCCAACGTCCCCCACACCGGCCGGATGAGGAAGCGCTGCACCAGCCAGAAGGTGAGCCAGAAGCACACCATGACCAGCAGCAGAGACGCATTCGGTGGGCTCATTCGCCTCTCCTCAGCCGGCGTTCTCCGGCCCGAGCCGCAGAGGGCTCAAGCTAGCAAAGGGCCTGCGACCGGTCAAGGCGTGGCGGGACGGCCGTCGGCCGGTCTGGCGTCCCCCTCGCCCCGCTTCATGTCCACCCGCCCCTCGAGGAAGGCGCCCTCCTCCATCACCAGCGCCGGGGTGTGGATGTCCGCCCACACCCGCGCCGCGGCGTGCAGCACCACGTGGTCGGTCGCGCGGATCGTGCCGCGCACCGTGCCGCCGACCAGGCACCGCGCCACCTCGATCTCCCCCTCGACCACCCCGTGCTCGCCGACGACCAGCTCGGACCGGGAGCGGACCGTCCCCTCGACTCGCCCCTCGAGCCGGAACGAGCTCGAGAACTCGAGCTCGCCGCGAATCGTGCAGCCCGCGTCGACGAAGCCGTTCAGCCCCTCGCTGCCACGCGCCATCATCCCTCCATCAGCAGCTCGAAGACCCGCTCGAGCTCGGCCTGGTCCGGGCACCGGATGACGATCTCCCCGCCCCGGCGCCCGAGCCTGATCGCGACCCGCGCGCCCAGCCGCAGGCCGAGCCGCTCCTCGGCGTCGCGCAGGTTGGGGTCGGCCGCGTCGCGGCGCTGTCGCTCCCGTCGCCCCGGCCCCGCCGCCTCCCGGCTCGTCGCCGCCACCCGCTCCAGCTCCCGCACCGACAGCCCCTGTCGCGCCGCCCGCTCCGCCCAGCGCAGCCGCTCCTCCTCCGGCAGGGCGAGGAGGGCGCGGGCGTGTCCCGCGCTCAGCTCGCCGAGCTCCACCCGCTCCTGCACCGCCTCCGGCAGCCGGAGGAGGCGCAGCGCGTTGGCGACGGTGCTGCGGTCGACGCCGACCCGACCGGCGATCTGCTCCTGCGACAGGCCGAACCGCGCCCGCAGGCTGTCGAACGCCCGCGCCTCCTCGAGCGGCGTGAGGTCGCGGCGCTGCAGGTTCTCCACCAGCGCCATCTCCAGCTGGCGGTCCTCGCCGACGCGCTCGCGGATGACCGCCGGGACGGTCGCCAGGCCGGCCATGCGCGCCGCTCGCCACCGGCGCTCACCGGCGATCAGCTGGTAGCCGCCCTGGCCGTCCTCGGTCACCAGCAGCGGCTGCAGGACGCCGTTGTCGGCAATCGAGCGGGCGAGCTGGCCCAGCGCCTCCTCGTCGAAGCGGGCCCGCGGCTGCGCCGGGTTGGGCGCGACGCGCTCGACCGGGATCTCGGTCAGGCCGGCCCGGGCCCGGGGCGTGTCCGGGATCAGGGCCCGCAGGCCGCGACCGAGCGCCGGCCTAGCCGGCACGGCCCCCCTCCAGCCGAGCGAGCCACTCCCGGCCCAGGCTCAGGTACGCCTGCGCGCCCCGGCTGCGGAGGTCGTAGGCCTGGATCGGTCGGCCGAAGGACGGCGCCTCCGCCAGCCGCACGTTGCGCGGCACCACGGTCTCGAACACCAGCCCGGCGAAGACCCCCCGCACCTCTCTCGCCACCTGCTGGGCGAGGTTGACGCGGTCGTCGTACATGGTCAGCAGGACGCCGTCGATGGCCAGGGAGGGGTTCAGGTAGCGCCGCACCTCCTCCAGGGTCCGCATCAGCTCCGACACCCCCTCCAGGGCGAAGTACTCGCACTGGATCGGCACCAGCACGCCGTCGGCCGCCGCCAGGGCGTTGACCGTCAGCAGGCCGAGGGAAGGGGGGCAGTCGACCAGCACGAAGCGGTGCGCGGCCCCCGCCGCCAGGCTGTCGCGGAGCCGGAACTCGCGACCGTCGAGGGACACCAGCTCGACCTCGGCCCCGGCCAGGTCCGGGGTCGCCGCCACCAGGTCGAGGTTGGGGAACGTGGTCGGCCGGACCGCCTGCTCGAGGGAGGCGGCACCCGTCAGCAGCTCGTAGGTGGTCGCCTCGCCCGCCGCCGCCCTCACCCCCAGCCCGGCGCTGGTGTTGGACTGGGGGTCGAGGTCGACCACCAGGGTCCGGTGCTCGTAGGCGGCCAGAGTCGCACCGAGGCTGATGGTGGTGGTCGTCTTGCCCACCCCACCCTTCTGGTTGGCCACCGCGACGATTCGACGTTTCACGTGAAACACTGCCGCAACTGCGCCAAGCGGCCGCGCCGCGACGCAGGCAGGGCGAAGCTTAGCACACGCCAGCCCGGCGCCGCCGTCAGTCGCCCGAGGTCCTCCACCGTCGTCCACAGCAGCAGCGACCCGCCCGGCGCCAGCCGCCCCCCGGCCCAGGCCAGCAGCTCCTCTCCGCCGCCCAGCGCGCGCTCGGTGATGGCGTCGTACTCCCCTTCCCCCAGCTCCTGGTAGCGAGCGGCCACCGCCTCGGCCTCCAGCCCGAGCTCGCGGATGACGAGCTTGAGGAACGCCCACCGTTTCTGGCGCGGCTCGAGCAGCACGCCGCGCCACCCCGGCCTGGCCACCAGCAGCGGCACCCCGGGCAGGCCCGCCCCGCTGCCGACGTCGAGCAGGCGCCCCCGCTCGCCGAGCAGGGGCGCGGCCGCCAGCGCCTCCAGGAGATGCCGCCGCACCAGCTCCTGCCGGTCGGCGAAGCGGACCAGGCTGTGCACCGCGGACCACTGCTCGAGCAGCTCGGCGTAGCGGACGAGACGGTCCAGCTCGACCCCGGCCGCGACCTCCGCCAGGAGCTCCCGAAAGGCCGGGGCCGCCCCCGACCCGCTCACTCCCGCCCCCCCAGGCGGCCCGCCAGGATGGCCACGGCGGCCGGGGTCACCCCCGCCAGGAGCTCGGCCTCGGCCAGGTTTCGCGGCCGGTGCCGTCGCAGCGCCTCGACCGTCTCCCGCGACAGCCCCGGAATGCCGGCCGGGTCCAGGTCGACCGGCAGCTCGACCGACCGCAGGCGGCGGACCCGCTCGAGCTGGCGGGACTGGCGGTCGACGTAGCCGCGGTAGCGCAGCGACGCCACCACCAGCCGGCGGTCGTCGGGGCCGAGCTCCCCCAGGGCCGGCGCGGCGCCGGCCAGCCGCTCCCAGGGCAGGTCCGGCCGGCGCAGGACGGCCGCCCAGGTGGTCGCCGCCTGCAGCTCCAGGCCGGCCTCCGCCCGCAGCCACGCGCGGGTCTCCGGGGTCGGCCGGAGCGGGGCTTCCTCCAGGCGCTCCGCCGCCCGCTGCCGCGCCTCCCACCGCCGCCGCTGGCGGTCGAGGTCTCGCTCCGCCACCAGCCCCAGCCGGTGCGCCCGCGGCATCAACCGCTGCCGCGCCGAGTCGACCCCGAGCAGCAACCGGTGCTCGGCCCGGGCGGTCAGCATCCGGTACGGCTCGCGGTGGTCGGCCGACACCAGGTCGTCGACCAGCACGCCCACGTAGGCCTCCTCCCGCCCCAGCTCGAACGGCGCCGCGCCGCGCCGGGCGAGGACGGCGTTGACGCCCGCCACCAGGCCGAGGGCGGCGGCCTCCTCGTAGCCCGAGGTACCGAGCAGCTGGCCCGCCAGGAAGAGACCGTCGACGCCCCGCACGGCCAGGGTGCGGTCGACCTGCCGCGCCACCACCACGTCGTACTCCACCGCGTAGCCGTGGCGCAGGAAGACCGCCCGCTCGAGGCCGGGCACCGCCCGCACCACCCGCTCCTGGACGTCTCGCGGCAAGCTGGTGGAGAGGCCGTTGACGTACATGCTCGGCGACCGCACACCCTCCGGCTCGACGAAGACGGTGTGCTCCGGGTGGTGGGGGAACCGCACCACCTTGTCCTCGATCGACGGGCAGTAGCGCGGCCCCACGCCGCGGATCGCGCCCTGGAAGAGGGGCGAGCGGTCGAGGTTGTCGGCGACGATCTCGCGCACCACCGGCGGGGTCCGGGTCAGCCAGCAGCGACAGCGGTTGCGGACCGCCCGGCTGCGCCAGGAGAACGGCCGCGGCGGCTCGTCCCCGTCCTGCGGCTCGAGCCGGTCGTAGTCGAGGCTGTCGCGGTGCAGTCGCGGCGGCGTGCCGGTCTTGAAGCGCATCAGCTCCAGGCCCAGCTGCCGCAGCGCGCGGCCGAGGCCGAGGCTCGGCCTCTCGCCCAGCCGCCCGCCCGGCCACTGCTCCTGGCCGCAGTGGAGCAGGCCGTCGAGGAAGGTGCCGGTGGTCAGGATCACCGAGCCGGCAGCCAGCCGCTCCCCCGTCGCCAGACGGACCCCGCCGACCGCGCGGTCCCCCACCAGCAGGTCCCGGACCTCGCCCTCCACCACCGTCAGGCCGGGGGTCCGCTCGACCGCCCCGGCCACGGCGCGGTGGTACGCCCGCTTGTCGCACTGCGCCCGCGGCCCCCACACCGCCGGCCCCCGCGAGGCGTTGAGGACCCGGAAATGGACCCCGGCGCGGTCCGCCGCCCAACCCTGCAGCCCGCCCAGGGCGTCCACCTCGGCCACCAGGTGCCCCTTGGCGATGCCGCCCACGGCCGGGTTGCAGGGCATCTCGGCGATGGTCGCTCGGGCCAGGGTCACCAGCACCACCTCGGCGCCCAGGCGCGCCGCCGCCACCGCCGCCTCGCAGCCGGCGTGCCCGGCCCCCACCACCACCACGTCGCACGCCGAGGTCGTCACCGGGTCCGCCTACTTGCCCACGCAGAAGGAGCTGAACACCTGCTCCAGCAGCTCCTCGCCCGCGACCGCGCCGAGCAGCTCGGCGGTCTCGGCGAGGGCCCCCCGCAGCTCCTCGGCCGCCAGCTCCGGCTCTGCCGGGTCGAGCCGGCGCAGGGCGGCCGCCGCCCCCGCCAGCGCCCGGCGGTGCCGGGCGGCGATGGCCACCCCGTCGACCAGCTCGGCGGGGTCGACCGCCACGGCCCGGCGCAGCTCGCTCCCCAGCCGCTCGAGC
>CAYTJW010000426.1:0-5169 GCA_964438135.1 uncultured Thermoanaerobaculia bacterium | reverse complement strand
TTTCGCCGAGGCCATGCTGGCCCCCTTCACGCCGGGGCAGATCGCGCACCCCGGTCGAGGTCGCGGCGGCCACGAGCTCGACCACCGTCACAGCCCCGCGAGCTCCCGCTCGAGCCTGGTCACCAGCTCGTCGGTGGCGGCGACCAGCGCCGCGATCGGCTCCGGCGTCGCGAAGTCGACCCCGGCCCGCTCGAGCAGCGCCGTCGGGTGGTCGGAGGAGCCCGCGCGCAGCAGCTCCAGGTAGCGCTCCACCGCCGCCGCCCGCTCGGCCGGCGGGCCGCTCACCATGCGCCGGTGGAGGAGGGCGGCAGCGGCGCGGCTGGTGGCGTACTGGAAGACGTAGAACGGGCTCGCCACCAGGTGCGGGATGCGGGCCCACTCGTTGCGGTAGCGGTCGGTCTCGTCCACGCTCGCGCCGACGTAGGCCGCGACCGTCTCGAGGTAGAGCGCCTGCAGCCGGTCGGCGGTGGTCGGCTCGCCCCGCTCCGCCGCCCGGTGGGCGGCGAGCTCGAAGTCGGCCAGCATGGTCTGGCGGTAGAAGCTCGCCACCACCGAGTCGACGACGTGCTGCAGCAGCACCACCCGCCGCCGCGGGTCCCCCTCCCGCTCGAGCAGGCGGTCGAGCAGCAGCGCCTCGTTGGTCATGCTCGCGACCTCGGCGACGAAGATGGCGTAGCTCGAGCTGACGAAGGGCTGGCTCGCCTCGGCCAGCACGGTGTGCATGGTGTGGCCCATCTCGTGGGCGACGGTGAAGGCGTCGGACAGGGTGTCGGCGTGGTTGAGGAGCATGTAGGGGTGGACGCCCCACACCCCGGCGGAGAAGGCCCCGGAGCGCTTGCCCTCGGTCTCGTAGACGTCGAGCCAGCGCTCGGCGAAGGCCCGCTCGACGACCCGCTGGTAGTCGGCCCCGAGCGGCGCGACCGACGCCACCACGTCCTCCCGCACCCGGTCGAACGGGAACGGCCAGTCCACCTCCACCAGCGGCAGGTAGGCGTCGAAGAAGCAGTAGCGGTCGAGGCCGAGGACCCGTCGCCGCAGGCGGTGGTAGCGGCGCAGGGGCTCGCAGCCCGAACGGGCGGTGGCGATCAGGCCCTCGACCACCTCCGGCGGGATGGCGTCCTCGTCGAGGCCCGCCTCCAGGCACGACGGGTAGCGCCGCGCCTGGGCCAGGAACCAGTCCCGCTCGAGGACCGCGTCGTAGATGGCGGCGTAGGTGTTGGGGCGCTGGTCGTAGACGCCGAAGTGGGCGCGGAACAACGCCTCGCGGTCGTCCTGCCGGCGCAGGGTGCGGAGGCCGTTGGCGAAGCCGGCGTGGCTCGCCACCACCTCCTCGCCCGACGGCAGGGTGACGGTGGGGAAGCTGACGTCGGCGTCGGACAGCATCGAGTAGGTGTGACGCGGCGTGCCGGCGAAGCGGGCGGCCAGGGCCAGCAGCCGCTCGCCGTCCTCGTCGAGGACGTGCTCGTGCCGGCGGAAGGTCTCGAGGACCGAGAACCGGTAGGGGCGCAGGCCCGGCTGTTCGAGCCACGCCCGCACTGTCTCCTGCGGCAGCGCGAGCAGCTCGGGGTCGAGCCAGGCCGAGGCCTCGCGGAACCGGGCGAGCTCGACCTGGGCCCGCTTGAGGCGCGCCTGGCTGGCGTTGTCGCGCGTGTCCTCGGCCGCCGCCAGCGCCGGCAGCTGGTAGACGCGGTGGGACAGCATGCCCACCTCGTCTGCGGCCCTCAGCACGGTCTCGAGCTGCGCCGGGCCGGCGCCGAGGGTGCCGCGCAGCCGCCCGAAGTCGGCGGTCAGGCCGGCCAGCCGGCCCAGGCCCGCCTCCCACTCCGCCCAGCCCGGGTAGACGTGGCTCAGGTCCCAGCGGTACCGCTCGGCGACCGCGGACCGGTCGCGGCTGGCCGGCCTGGCGCCGGCGGCAACGTCGTCGACGCTGGCGTGGGTTGCGTCCATCGTTCCCCCCCGGCCGCCAGGATAGCCGAGCCCCACCGCCGCGGCGCCCCGCCCGCGGGCCGGGCCGCGGCCCGGCCGGTCCTACTCCGCGTCCCTCGCCTCGCGACCCTCGAGGCGGGCGATCTGGCGCTGGATCATGCGCTGGTGCTGGGCCTCGGCGTCGCGCAGCTCGGCGAACAGCGCCTCGACCCCGGGGTCGGTGACGTACTCGAGCGCGCCGGCGTAGTAGTCGTGGGCCTTGACCTCGGCGTCGAGGGCCGCGTCGTAGGCGGCACGGACGGACATGTCGAGGCCGATGCGGTCGTAGTCGGGCGACTCGACCTCCCACGCCGCGGTGTCGCGGTGGCGGGGCTCCCGGTCGCCGAACAGCCGCCGCCGCTGGGCGCCGATCAGGTCGGTGTGGGCCTGCTCGAGCCTGGCCATGCTGGCGAAGAAGTCGGCCACCTCGAGGTTGCCGTGGCCGCGCATCCAGTCCGCGATCTGCTGGTAGCTGTCCCTGGCCTCCCGCTCGGCGGCGACGGCGATGTCCAGCACGTCCACCGGCTCGAGCTTGGAGAAGTCGATGGCGAGGCCCATGGTGTCCCTCCTCCGGTCGCGACAGCGACCGGGTCTCTGCACAGCGGCGTCACTCTCGCCCGCCCGCCCCGCCGCTGTCAAGGCCAACCGCGGCGGCCCTCGCCGTCATCCCCGGAAGCGGTCCCTCTCCCGCCCCGCCGCCCTCGACCCGCGCTCGCGGCGGCGCCTAGGTCCAGTCGCCGTTGAGGACGAAGGGTGCCCAGTAGAAGGGGTGCGACCAGCGGCCGCCGCGGATCAGCTCGACCTGGGCCCGGCGCAGGGCCTCGTCGGTCGGCACG
The DNA here is from genome assembly GCA_964438135.1 of uncultured Thermoanaerobaculia bacterium. Classification (GTDB taxonomy): domain Bacteria; phylum Acidobacteriota; class Thermoanaerobaculia; order Thermoanaerobaculales; family Sulfomarinibacteraceae; genus CAYTJW01. The sequence goes on along the minus strand of CAYTJW010000426.1, from coordinate 2,368 downwards.
CCGCGCGCGAGGTGGCGGTAGAAGCGCCGCATCAGCTCGGCGGTGGACTCGTCCGCCACGTCCCACAGGCTTGCCACCACGGCGCGGGCGCCGGCGTACTGGAAGGCGCGAGTGAGGCCCACCAGGCCCTCGCCGCCGACCTCCTGGCCCATCGCCGTGGCGCAGGCGGAGAGGGTCACCAGGTCGGCGTCCATGCGCACCCCCTCGAGCAGCTCCCACGCCTGGAGCAGGCCATTGGCCTGCCCCTCCCGCTGCGGCAGGGGCGGGGCGAGAGCCAGCGCGGACTCGAGCGGGAAGCGCTCGTCGACGATGCCGTGGCAGGCGAAGTGCAGGACGCTCGCCTGCCGGCCGGCGGCCCGGGCGCGCTCCTCGGTCGCCTCCGCGCCCAGGTAGGTCACGGCGCGACGGCCGAAGATGGCGCGAATGGCCTCCACCTCCTCCCGTGTGGCGGGCAGCGGGGCGAGGTCGGGCCCCCGCCCGGCGCCGTCCGCGGCCGGCGGGGGGTAGGCGGGGTCGCCGAAGGCGACCACGTCGGGGCGCGGCCGGGTGCGGCCCGGCGTGGGCCGGGAGCCGCGGAGCTGGCCGTAGACGGTGGCCGACAGGGCGACGTGCACGGCCCGCCACTCGGCCAGGAACGACCCGTCCCCGCGCACCAGGGCCGCGAAGGGGAGAGCGTGGAGAGGCCCGTCCGGCAGCAGCAGCACCCGGCGGCAGCGCGCCAGCGCCGGCTCGACCGGGAACAGCAGCTGCCGGTAGAGCCGCCGGCCGACCTCGGTGTCGTGCCGGCCCCGCGCGTCGTCGCGGGAGAGCAGGCCGCGCAGGGCGAGGACCTCCCGCCGCAGCTCCGCCTCGCCGACCGGGATGCGGACGACCTGGAGCGGATCGGTTGGGCCGAGCACGAACAGGGCGCCGGCCGTCTCGCCGACGCTGAAGGCGAGCAGCAGCGTGCCCGGGTCGAGCGCGGCCTGGACGTCGCCAGCGTCGAGGGGCTGCGGGTAGCGCAGCGAGGCGAGGCGGGGCGAGGCGAGGCGAATCCGCGCCACGACCTCCGCCCGCCGGTCGTCGAGCTCGCGCAGCCGCTCGAGCGCGTCGGCGACGGCCCGGTCGTCGGCCCCGGGTACCAGGCCGGCCAGCTCGGCGGCGACGCGATCGTGGGCCGCGGCGAGCTCGCGCCGGGCCCCGTCGAGGTCGGGCGGGATGTCCGCGCCGAGCACGAGGTCGCGCTCGGCGAGCAGGGTCAGGAAGACCCGCGCCCGCGACCGCTCCAGCACGTCGAAGGCGTCCTGGGGCCGGCCCGCCTCGAGCAGCAGCTCGAGGAGGTCACGGTAGACGCTCCGGTAGGTGGCCCGGTACCGGGCGTGGACGTCGGCGGTTCCGCCCAGCCTCTCGACCTGCGCCTCCAGGCTCGCCACTGCCCCCTCGAGGCAGTCGAGCGCCTCCGCTGGCCGCCCCTGCTCGGCCGCCAGCCGACCCAGGTCCTGCCGGCTCTCGGCCTCGTCCAGGCTGCCAGGCGCGAGCCGTTCGCGGATGGCCAGGGCCCGGTGGTGGTAGGTCGCCGCCAGCTCGGGGGCGCCCAGCTCCAGGGCGAGGCGGCCGAGGCTGGTGAGGGCGTCGGCGTGCGTCAGGCTGGCCGGGGCGAGGCGCGACTCGATCGTCTCGGAGCGGGCAGCGAGGGCCCACGCCCCGCTCAGGTCACCCCGGCGCCGGGCCACGTACGCCAGGTTGTTCAGGCAGCGCGCGACCTGGAGGCCCTCGGGCCGGAGGCTCTCCCAGGCGGCGAGCGCCTCGCGGAGGAGCGTCTCGGCGCCGTCGAGGTCTCCCCGGTCGGCCAGGACCAGGCCCAGGTGACCCCGCACCGACGCGGCCTGCGGCGCCGGCGGGGTCGTCGACGCGAGGATGGCGAGCGCCTGCCGGTAGAGGGCCTCGGCGCGGTCGAGCTCGCCCCGCACCACGGCGAGGTTGCCGAGGTTGTTGAGGCTCACCGCCGTCTCGTGGCTCGTGGGGTCGAGCCGGCGGCGGATGGCGAGGGCGCGGTCGTGCAGCTCCTCGGCCAGGGCCAGGTCGCCGCGGGTGCGACCGAGGCTGGCGAGGACGTTGAGGGTCTCGGAGAGCTCGGCGCTGTCCGGCGCGAGCCGCTCCTGGATGGCCACGGCGCGTCGCAGGTCCTCCTCGGCCTGCCGAAGCTGGTCGAGATGGGAGCGGCAGTAGCCGAGCGCGACCCACGCCGCGGCCTCCTCGAGGCTGCCGGCCGCGACGTCGCGGACGCGCGCCACGCGCCGCTCGTGCACCGCGACGCAGGCGCGGAGCTCGCCGAGCGACCGCGCGACCCAGCCGAGGTCGTCCAGGCTCTCGACCTCGAGGTGGCTCC
>CAYTJW010000425.1:0-5175 GCA_964438135.1 uncultured Thermoanaerobaculia bacterium | reverse complement strand
CAGGGCTACACCATCACGCCGGCCCGAGGCAAGGGCAGGCGGGGCGCCCGCCACCACCATCGTGCCGCGCAGCCGTCCGGCCGTCCCCCGGCGCCCGGCAGGGTGTGCTGCGAGACCGGCCGCCGCTCGTCCCCCGGTGGGCGGCGCGCGGTCCCGCGCTGGGACAGCCTGCACCAGACCGGAACGGGGCCGAGACGCGGGGAGCCGCTCCGCGCGGGCATCGCCCTTGCTTGGTGCGGGCGGCGGAGGAGGTCGTGGTGTCCCTGATGGGGTCCGGCAACGGCGACGGGACGCGGGTCCTGGTGGTCGAGGGCGACGACGGCCAGAGGCTGGCGCTGGCCCGCTGGCTCGCCTCGATGCCCGGGGTGGAGGTCACGGCCGTGTCCACCGCCCGCGAGGCGCTCGCCGCCGAGCCGGCGGCGACCTACGGCGTCTGCCTGCTGCGCCGGGAGCTCGACGGCGTCGACGGCATCACCCTCGGCGCCATGATCCGCACCGTCAACGCCGACGCCCGGCTGGTGCTGATGTGCGGCGGCAGCTGCCCGCGCACGGCCCGGCTGGCCTTCGAGCACGGCTTCGCGGCGGTGGTGGAGGGGCCGGTGGCGCGCGAGCAGCTGGCCGGCCTGCTGGCCGGGGTGGTGATGGTCGGCGCCATCGCCTGAGCGGTCCCCCGGCGTTCGACCCCGACCCCACGGTCGCTGGCCGCCCGGGCGCCCCCCGGCGCGGGTCGGGAGGGTAGACTGGGGGCTGCGGGCACGACCCGGTGGGAACCTTCGACCGCAACTGGCAGCAGCTCCAGCTCGAGACTCTGGTCGACCTGTCCCTGACCCTGGGCGGGGTGCGGCCCGAGGAGGAGCTGGCCGAGGAGCTGCTGCAGCGCGCCGTCGGCACGCTCGACGCCCGCGTCGGCCTGGTGGCGACGCTCCACCCGGGCGGGCAGGAGGCGGTGGTCCGCTCGGTCGGCCTGCCGTCGAGCCTGGACCCCCTCCGGCCCCGCCTCGGCGCCGACCTGGACCGCGAGCTGGCCGCCGGCCGGGTGGTGCGGGCGGAGCGACCCGACCTCGGCCCGCCGGTGGAGCTGGTGGCGGCGCCGATGCTGTGGCAGGGCGCCCTGGTCGGCGTGGTCGCGTTGGGCGACAAGGAGACGCGCGAGGGGCGGATCCGCTTCAGCGACAGCGACGCCCGCTTCCTGCTGTCGCTGGCCAGCATGGTCGCCGCGGCGGTCTCGACCACCCGCCGGGTGGCGGCCGTGGAGCGCGACCGGCAGCGCCTCGAGGACGAGAACCGGGCCCTGCGGGACGTCGCCCGGCGGGAGGGCTTCATCGGTGAGTCGCCCGCCATCCGCGAGGTGCTGGACCTGGTGCGGCGGGTGGCGCCGACCGGGGTGAACGTCATGCTGCGCGGCGAGTCCGGGGTCGGCAAGGAGCGGGTCGCGCACCTCCTGCACACCTTCTCCGAGCGCGCCCGCGGCCCGTTCGTGCCGCTCAACTGCGCCGCCCTGCCGGAGAGCCTGCTCGAGGCCGAGCTGTTCGGCATCGAGGAGGGGGTCGCGACCGGCGTCCACCGGCGGCTCGGCAAGATCGAGCTGGCCCACGGCGGCACCCTCTTCCTGGACGAGGTCGGCGACCTCAGCCTGCCGCTCCAGGCCAAGCTGTTGCGGGTGGTGCAGGAGCGCGAGCTGGAGCGCCTCGGCGGTCGGGTGCGCATCCCGGTCGACCTGCGGCTGGTGACCGCCTCCAACCGGGACCTGGAAGGCATGGTCGAACGGGAGGAGTTCCGCCGCGACCTGTACTACCGCCTGCGGGTGGTGGTGGTCACGCTGCCGCCCCTGCGCCAGCGCCGCACCGACATCCCGCTCCTCGCCAGGCACTTCGTCGAGCTCTACGCGGCCCGCTTCGGCCGCCCCGGGGTGGGCCTGTCGCGGGAGGCGTTCGAGGCGCTGATGAGCTACTCCTTCCCGGGCAACGTGCGCGAGCTGGAGAACATCGTCCAGGCGGCGGTGGCCCTCGCGGCGGGCGACGCCATCCGCGCCGCCGACCTCCGTCTCGACGGCCGGGTCGCGGGGCGCGACGACGGCGGCGAGCTGGTCCCGCTGGAGGAGGTCGAGCGGCGCCACATCGCCCGGGTGCTGCGCGCGGTCGGCGGCAACCGGGGGGCCGCCGCCCGCATCCTCGGCATCGACCGCACCACGCTCTACCGCCGACTGAGGCAAATTGCATCTATTGATGCAGAATGCAACTCTAGCGCATCTGAGGAAAATAAAGAGGTTCGTCAGGACTCGTCGGGCTCTGGCGCGTGACATGTTGCAGAGAGCAACATTGACCCCGCGCACACTCCGGCACCGGACCTGGCACGGGCCTTGCCCTGCCCGGGTGTCGGAGGTTGGCCCATGCGTTCTCTCGCGCGAATCCGCTCCTCCCTCACGGTGCTGTCGGCAGTGACCATCGGCGTCGCGGTCCTGCAGGCGGCCCGCCTGGAGCTCGCGATCCCGGTCGAGCACCTCCGCCTGGCATGGACTCTGACGAGGGTTCTGGTACAGTTGTAGGCCCGTCATGGAGGCCGTGCTGCACCTCCCGGTGGCCCCAAACGTGGAGCTCGTGGCCGCGAAGGCCGTCGAGACCCTCGGCGGAGCCATCGGCATGTCCCGGAGCAGGGTCGAAGCCGCCAGCGTCGCCGTGGTCGAGGCGTGCCTCAACGCCATGGAGCACGGCGGCGGCGGGATGGTGGTCCGCCTGCTCGACGACCGCGGCAACGGCAGGCCGCGCCTGGTCGTCGAGGTGGAGGACCACGGTCTCGGCTTCGACCCGGCCGCGGTGCCGCCGCGGCGGCCGCAGCCGCGCGTCGCGGCCGGCCCACGGCGGGGTTGGGGCTTGACCCTGATCCGGGAGCTGATGGACGAGGTGCAGATCACGTCCCGACCAGGCATGACCCTGGTGAGGATGCTCAAGTACGTGGAGAACGGGCCATGAACGACGAGCGGATTCGGCTGTCGAGGGAGCTGCTCCCCGAGGGCGTCGGACTGATCGCGGCAGCCGGCTACATCAACAACGAGGGTGGGCAGGCGATCGCGGACGCGGCCGCCGAGCTGATGGCCGCGGGCTGCCTGACCCTCCTCATCGACCTGGACGGGACGCGGATCATCAACTCGATCGGGGTCTCGATCCTGTTCGAGATCACCGACCAGCTGGTGGTCGAGAAGGGCGGCCGCCTGGCCTTCTGCAGCCTCACCCCGACCATCGCCAAGACCTTCGAGATCATGGGCCTGGTCCAGTACGCCAGGGTCTTCCCGGACCGCCCTACCGCCCGGGCGGAGCTGCAGGCGGGTGGCGGTTCCTGACCTGCTCCGCCTGGCTGACCTGACCCTCGCCGGCCACGCGACGCCGCAGGTGCCGGAGGACCTGGTGCGGATCGTCACCGAGACCACCCGCTCGCGGGCGGCCGTCCTGCGGCGCCGGGGCGAGGTGGTGGCGCGCTGGCCGCGGTCGCTCGGCGCCCAGGTGGAGGCGGCCACCGAGGGCTGGACCGAGCTGCCGTTCGCCGCCGACGCGGGCGACTGGAGCCTGCGGTTGCTCGGCCTCGACCGTCTCGACGAGGCGGTGGCCGCGGCGACCCGCCTGGCGCTGCGCGCCTGGGACCTGCGCGAGGAGCTGAAGCGCGCCCGCTTCGACGAGCGCTTCCACCTCTGGGAGCTGGAGGCGATCCGGGCGATCGCGACCAGCATCGGCGGCATCCTCGACCCCTCGCGCCTGGCCGAGGAGCTGATCGCCCACCTGGTCGCCCTGCTCGGCCTGCGCAGCGCCAGCCTCTACCTCGGCGCCACCGCCGCCGCGGCCCACCGCGTGGCCGGCTTCGGCGTCCCGGCCGTGGCGGAGAGCGACCTGGAGGCGCTGTGGCAGCACGGTCTCTACCGCGACGAGGTGGTCGCCCTGCCGCTCCGCGCCGACGGCGGCGCGGTCGGGGTGCTGGTGGCCGCGCACAAGGAGGCGCGCGCCGGCACCGAGCCGTTCGCCGCCAACGACATCCGTCTGCTCGAGCTGTTCGCGGTGCAGGTGACGGTCGCCCTCGAGCACGCCCGCCTGGCCCGCGAGTCGTTGGAGCGGGAGCGGCTGCGCCAGGAGCTGGAGGTGGCGGCGACCATCCAGGCCCACCTCTACCCGCAGCAGTTCCCGCGCCTCGAGGGCTACCGGCTGGCGGCCCACTCGAGCCCGATCCGCCAGGTGGCCGGCGACACCTACGACGTCCTGGTCCACGACGGGCAGCTGCTGGTGGTGGTGGCCGACGTGTCGGGCAAGGGTGTCGGCGCCGGCATGATCGCCTCGACGGTCCACGCCGGCGTCCGCCTGCTGGCCGAGGAGAGGCCGCCGCTGGAGTGCCTCACCGCCCGCCTCAACCACTACCTGGTCGGCGCCACCGCCGACAACCGCTTCGCCACCTTCGCCATCGCCAGCCTCGACCGGGACGGCGGGGTGACGGCGGTCAACGCCGGCCACTGCCCGGTCCTGATCCGCCGCTCGTCGGGGGAGGTGGAGCAGGTGCGCAGCGCCGGACTGCCGCTGGGCATCGTCGACGGGGTCGTCTACGGGGCCCACTCCGACCGCCTCGCCCCGGGCGAGCTGGTGGTGCTGTTCACCGACGGCGTCAGCGAGGCGGAGAGCCCGGACGGGGAGGAGCTCGGGGTCGAGCGGGTGGTGGAGGTGCTCGCCCGGCTCGAGGCGCCCTCGGCTACCACCGTCTGCCGGGCCCTTGTGGAGGAGGTCGAGCGCCACGCCGCCGGCCGGCCGCTGCAGGACGACGTCACCATCCTGGTGGTCGAGCGCGTCGACCACCAGAGCGAGCGGTAGCGCCGCGGCGGGAGCAAGCGGCAGCCGTCAGCGGTCAGCTGGGCGTGCTCGCGGTGCCGGAGCGGCCGGCAGCGGCGAGCCCGGCACGACCCGCACCTCGCCGACCACGACCCCCAGCTCGCGGCGGTCGCGGGAGCCGGGGGTGCGGTCGGCGGGCACGAAGGGGTTGGCCACCTCGACCTCGAGCTCGACCCGGCCGAGGGGTCGGTCGAGGGGGAGGCGGGCGGCCTGCCACTCGCGGCCCACCACCACCGAGCTCGCCGGGCCGGCGCCCGAGCAGCGCAGCGTGACCCGCGCCGAGGTCACGGCCGCGCTCGGCGCCGGCCGGCCGGAG
>CAYTJW010000424.1:0-5193 GCA_964438135.1 uncultured Thermoanaerobaculia bacterium | reverse complement strand
CGGTGCCACGCATGCGGGCCTGGAGGCCCGCGGTCCGAGGGAGACCGGTGGTCCGTGGGGGATCGGTGGTCCGAGGGGCTCAGCCCATCCGCCGCGGCGCAGCGGACCGCGCGTCTCCAGGCGCGCTCCCCTTCGCCGGTGCCACGCATGCGGGCCTGGAGGCCCGCGGTCCGAAGGAGGTCGGTGGTCCGTGGGGGATCGGTGGTCCGAGGGGGTAATCCGGTGCCCCGCGCCGCGGCGGACAGCTGGGCCTCCGGGGCCGAGCTTCGAGCGCGGCCCGCTGCCTTGCCCCGGCCTGCCGGCGGGGATAGCATCCGCGCGGGCGCCCCCGGGGCGGTGGGGAGGGAGCGATGGACGACGGCGACGGGCTCGAGCTCGCGCGGCTGCGCGAGCGGGTGCGCGACCTCGAGGCGGAGCTGGCCGGGACCCGGCCGCCCGGGGGGGCGGACGACCCCCACCGGCTGTGCCGGCTGGTGTTCGACCTGGCGCCGGTCGGCATGGCGGTGCTGGCGCCGGACGGGCGGTGGCTCGAGGTCAACGCCGAGCTCTGCCGGCTGCTCGGCTACTCGCGGCCGGAGCTGGAGCGCCTGACCTGGGCCGACCTCACCCCGCCCGAGCAGCGCGACGGCGAGCTGGCGGCGTACGGCGGCTTCCTCTCGACCGGCGACCACCGGCGCACGCTGGAGAAGGCCTACCTCCGGCGCGACGGGACGCGGGTCGAGGTCGAGGTCACCGCCACCCTGCTCCGCCGCCCGGACGGGACACCCGACCTCGTGCTGGCGATGGTCCAGGACGTGGCCGACCGTCGCCGCGCGGCCGCGGAGCTGCGGACGCGGGAGAGGCGCTACCGGGTCATCGCCGAGCAGACCGGGCAGATGGTGTACGACTGGGACGTGGCGAGCGGGTCGATCGACTGGGCCGGCGCGGTCGAGCGGATCACCGGCTTCTCCCCGGCCGAGTACGCGGCCGTCGACATCCGCGGCTGGGAGGAGATGATCCACCCGGACGACCGCGCCTGGGCGACGCAGGAGCTGGACCAGGCCGGGAGACGCAGCGAGCCCTACAACGTCGAGTACCGCCTGCGCCGCAGGGACGGCTCGTACATCTGGGTCGAGGACGCGGGCGTCTTCGTCGGCGACGGCGCCGCCGAGCCGCGGCGCATGCTCGGCACGATGAAGGACGTGACCGAGCGCCGAGCGGCCGCGGAGCGGCTGGCGCGCAGCGAGCAGCGCTACCGCCTGCTGGCCGAGACCGCCCAGGACGTGATCCTGCTCCACGACATGAGCGGCAGGCTGCTGTACGCCAACCCCGCCGCCCTCGAGCTCGGCGGCTACTCCGAGGCCGACCTGCGCGCGGCGACGGTGGCCTCGGTCATCGCCCCGGAGTGGCTCGCCGACGAGCGGGAGCGCATGGCCCGGCGGAGGGCCGGAGACGCCTCGGTGTTCCGCTTCGAGACCGTCGGCCTGGCGCGCGACGGCCGCCGGGTCCCGCTCGAGGTCAGCAGCTCGGCGGTGGCGGAGGACGACCGCATCGTCCGCATCCTCGCCGTGGCCCGCGACATCACCGAGCGCAAGCGAGCCGAGGCGGCGCTGCGCGAGTCCGAGCGCCGCTTCCGCGAGATGCTCGAGACCGTCCACCTGGCGGCGGTGATGCTCGACCTCGACGGTCGCGTCACCTTCTGCAACGAGCACCTGGCCGAGCTCGCCGGCTGGACCCGCGCCGAGCTCGAAGGCCGCGACTGGTTCGACACCATCATCGCCGACGGCGAGCGGGAGGAGGCGCGCGCGGCCTACCGGACCGTGGTGGAGGGCGGCGCCATCGTCGCCCACTTCGAGCGGACCATCCGCACCCGGGGCGGGGCCCTGCGGCAGGTGGTGTGGGACGCGACCCTGCTGCGGGACGAGGAGGGGCGCGTCGCCGGCGTGGCCCGCCTCGGCCGCGACGTCACCGACATCCGCCGCCTGGAGGAGCAGTACCGGCAGGCGCAGAAGATGGAGGCGGTCGGCCAGCTCGCCGGCGGCGTGGCGCACGACTTCAACAACCTGCTCCAGGTCATCCTCGGCTACGTCGACCTCGCCAGCCAGGGCCTGGCGCGAGGACGGCAGCCGCACGCCGAGCTGGCGCAGGTGTCGCAGGCGGCGTCCCGGGCCAGCGCCCTGGTCCGCCGCCTGCTGACCTTCAGCCGCCGGGACCAGCTGCGGCGCGAGCGCCTCGAGCTCGACCAGCTGGTGGCCGACCTGGCCCGCATGCTGCGCCGGGTGCTGGGGGAGAACATCGACCTCGAGACCAGCTCGAGCGGCGACCTGCCCCCGGTGCTGGCCACCCAGCGCCCCAGCGTAGACGTGATCACCGGCCTGATCAACGCCCGTGACGCCATGCCCGGCGGCGGCACCATCCGCATCGCCACCTCGGCCGTGCGGTTGGACCGCGCCGCCGCGCGGCGCTACGCCGGCGGCCACGAGGGGGAGTACGCGCTCGTGGCGGTGACGGACACCGGCTCGGGCATGACCCCCGACGTCGTCGACCACCTGTTCGAGCCGTTCTTCACCACCAAGGAGGTCGGCAAGGGCACCGGTCTCGGCCTGGCCACGGTCTACGGCATCGTCCGCCAGCACGGCGGCCTGATCGAGGTCTCGACCGAGCCCGGCCGCGGCTCCGAGTTCCGCGTCCTCCTCCCCGCGGCCCCGGCCGGGCCCCACGGGCCCTCCCCAGCGGCCGGCGCCGGGGCAACCCGCGCCGGCCGGGGCGAGACCGTCCTCGTCGCCGAGGACGACGACCAGGTCCGCGCCCTGGCCGTGGCCGCGCTCGAGCAGGCCGGCTACCGGGTGCTGGCGGCGCGGGACGGCGAGGAGGCGCTGCGGCTGGCCGAGCGCGACGGGGACCGGGTCGACCTGCTGGTCCTCGACATGGTCATGCCGCGTCGCAGCGGCCGCGCCGTGCTCGAGGCGATCCGGGCCACCCGGCCGGGCGCCCGGGCGCTGTTCGCGAGCGGCTACAGCGCCGAGTCCCTGCCGCCCGGCGACCGCCCCGACGGGACCGTGCCCCTGCTGCAGAAGCCCTTCACCGCCAGCGAACTGCTGCGGGCGGTGCGGGAGGCGCTGGCGACGGGGTGAGGGCAGCGGGAGGGCAGCGGGAGGGCGTCAGTCGTCGAGGGCGGGGTGCCAGTAGATGGCGGCGACGGCCCGCTCGCTCTGGTCGCGGTAGAGCCAGTCGTGCTCCAGCGGCGCGCCGGTGCGCCAGGAGGTCGACACGGCCCGCCCGTCGCCGACGGAGAAGCCGAGGTGGGAGTGGCAGCTGCCGTCGGCGTACACCACCGGCTCCCACCGCAGCACCGCGCCGGCGCGGGGCTCGTCGACCCGGCCCCAGCCCGAGCGCTCGAGGTCGGCGACCGTGCTGGCCACGGTGCGGTGGGCGGCGGCGACGAGGCCGTGCATCACCAGCAGGCTGGAGGTGAACCAGGCGCACGACAGGGCGCCGCCCTCGAGCACGTCGCACGGCCGGCCGTCGACGACCGCCCAGTAGTGCCGCCAGGTGCCGGCGCCGACGCTGCCGCGCACGGCGGCCACCAGGCTGTCCCGCACCAGTCGCCTGGTCGGCTGCGGCGCGGCGGTCTGCGCTTCCACCGGCGCAGTGTAGCCGGGGCGAGCGGTGAGGTCGAGACGCGGCGGCGACGAGAGGTCAGCTCCCCGTCCACCAGGGCCGGGCGGCGGCTCGTCACCCCGCCCGGCCGGCCCGGTTGCCACCGGTCGCCGTCCGGGCCACAATCGGCGCCTGGAGGTGGCGATGATCGCCCAGCGTCTGCGGCCCTTCGGCACGACCATCTTCTCGGAGATGACGGCGCTCGCCCTCGAGCGCGGGGCCATCAACCTGTCGCAGGGCTACCCGGACTTCGACGGGCCGCCGCCGGTGGTCGCTGCCGCGGTGCAGGCCCTCCACTCCGGCCGCAACCAGTACGCCCGCTCGATGGGTCTGCCCGAGCTGACCCGGGCCGTCGCCGCCCACCAGCGCCAGTGGTACGGCCTCGACTACGACCCCGAGACCGAGGTGGTGGTGACCAACGGCACCACCGAGGGCATCGCCGCCGCCCTCCTCGGCCTGGTCGACCCGGGCGACGAGGTGATCCTGGTCGAGCCGTTCTACGACAGCTACCCCGCCTGCGTCGCCCTCGCCGGCGGGGTGGCGCGCTACGCCACCCTGCGCTTCCCGGACTTCCGTCTCGACCTCGACGAGGTCGAGGCCCTGGTCACGCCCCGCACCCGCGTCCTGGTCCTCAACACCCCCCACAACCCGACCGGCACGGTCCTCACCCGCGCCGAGCTGGAGGGGGTCGCCCGCCTCTGCCAGCGGCACGACCTGGTGGTCGTCGCCGACGAGGTCTACGAGCACCTCACCTACGGCGCGGCCCGCCACGTGCCGCTCGCCACCCTGCCCGGCATGCGCGAGCGGGTGCTGACCCTGTCCTCGACCGGCAAGACTTTCTCCGTCACCGGCTGGAAGGTCGGCTGGGGCACCGGGCCGGCGGCCCTGGTGGCGGCGGCGCAGGCGGCGCACCAGTTCCTGACCTTCTGCACGCCGCCCCCCCTGCAGCTGGCGGCGGCCGTGGCCCTGAGCGGGCTCGGCGACGCCTACTTCGACGAGCTGCGCCGCGACTTCGAGCACCGCCGCGACCTCCTGGTCGGGGCGCTGCGCGACATCGGCCTGGACGTCTCCGTGCCGGCCGGGACCTACTTCGTGCTGGCCGACTTCCGGCGCGTCTTCGCCGGCGACGACCGGGGCTTCGTCCGCCACCTGCTCGACGCCTGCGGCGTGGCCGCGATCCCGCCGAGCGTGTTCTACGCGGCCCGCCCCGAGGAGGGCCAGCGCCTGGTCCGCTTCGCCTTCTGCAAGCGGGCGGAGACCCTCGCCGCCGCCGCCGACCGCCTCCGCCGCCTGCCCCGCTGAGCCCTTCGGCCCGGGCTACCACCAGTCGCGGCCGTTGCGGGCCCAGCCCGGCACGGTCCGGTGCGCCGCCTCGACGCGGTCGCGGGTCCTCGCGACCCGCTCCACGGCGCGGCCGCGCTGGTCGCGCGCCAGGGTCTCGTCGGCCGCCGCCCGGCTCGAGCGGCCGCCGCGCCCGTTCCCCGCCTCGGCGCCTGCTCCACGGCTCATGGCCCCCTACGGCGTGCTCGCTGCCCCCAGTGAACCTCTCTCCCC
>CAYTJW010000423.1:0-5196 GCA_964438135.1 uncultured Thermoanaerobaculia bacterium | reverse complement strand
TCAGCACCAGCACCCGCCACGGCCGCTCGAGCAGCCCCCGCACCGCCCGCTCCGCGGCCGCCGCGCCGAGGTCGAGGGTGCGGGACCGGTGGCGCGGCAGCAGCCAGGCGGCCAGGGCCGGAACCACCAGCACCGCCGCCACCAGCGACGCCAGGTGCGACACGACGACGGTGAAGGCCAGGCCCTCGACCAGGCGAGCGGCCAGGCCGCGCACGAACAGCACCGGCAGGAAGACCACGCAGCTGGTCAGGGTCGAGGCGACGATGGCGCCGGCGACCGCCGCCGTCCCCCGCGCCGCGGCCTCGCCCGGCTCCTCGCCGGCGGCGCGGCGGCGGAAGATGCTCTCGACCACGACGATGGCGTTGTCGACCAGCATGCCGGCGCCGAGCGCCAGGCCGCCGAGGGTCATCAGGTTGAGGCCGTGGCCGGAGAAGCGCATGGCGGTCAGCGTGGCGAGGAGCGACACCGGCACCGCCGCCGCCACCACCAGGATCGGCCCCGGCGAGCGCAGGAACAGGGCCAGCACCGCCACCGCCAGCAGCACGCCGAGCAGGGCCGCGCTCTCGACGTCGGCGATCGCGTCCTCGACCAGGGCCGCCTCGTCGGACACCAGCCGCACCTCGACGCCGGGCAGGTCGGCCTGGAGCCTGCCCAGGGCCGCGCGCACGGTGCGCGACACGGTCACGGTGTTGGCGTCGGCCTCCTTGAACACCTCCAGGCCGACCCCCTCCCGGCCGTCGACCGTCACCAGGTGGGTGATGTCGCGGTCGACCTCGCGCACCGTGCCGAGGTCGCCGACCCGCACCGGCAGGGCCCGGCCCGACCCGTCGCGGCGGTAGCTGACCACCACCTCGGCCACGTCCCCGGGGTCGCGGAAGCGGGCCAGGCCGCGCACCAGGAAGACCCGGTCCCCCTCCTCCAGGGTGCCGGCGGCGAGGTCGAGGTTGGCCGCCTGGAGCCGGCCCTCGAGGTCGGCCACGGTGACCCCGTGCGCGGCCATCAGGTAGCGGTCGAGCACGACCCGCACCTCGCGCTCGCGGCCGCCGGCGACCCGCACCTCGGCGACCCCGGCCAGCTGCTCGAGGGCCGGCCCGAGCTGGCGGCGGGCGAGCCGGCGCAGCTCGGCCAGGTCCGGGCTGCCCGAGGGCGCCACCAGGCCGAGGGTGGCGACCGGCAGCTGGCGCGGGTCGAAGCGGCGGACCAGGACCTCGTCGACCTCCGGGTCGGCGCCGATCGGGCTGACCGCCTTCTGGACGTCGACCAGGGCGAGGTCCATGTCGGCGTCCCAGTCGAAGGTCACCCGCGCCACCAGCCGCCCGGTGCGCGCCACCTGGTCGACGGAGCGGATGCCGCGGACCACGAACAGGCGCTGCTCGACCTGCTCGCCGTAGAGGCGCTCCATCTCCACCGGCGGTCGGTCGCCGGAGCGGATCGAGACCAGCACGGTCGGGCTCTCGAGGTCCGGCAGCAGGTCGAGCGGCAGGCCGCGCCAGGAGACCCAGCCGAGGACCATCACCGCGACCGCGAGCACCGTGATCGCGACCGGGCGGCGGACGGCGAGGCGGGCGAGGGGTTCCATGCGAGCTCCGCTCGAGCCTTCAGCTGTCAGCCTTCAGCTGTCAGCTCCCCCACCCGCCCGGCAGGACCCGGGGCGAGCACGGGGCGCTCCACGCTGCTCGTCGGCGCTTGCTCGAAGGCCACGTCCACCCTCCCCAGCCTCCCTTCCAACTCGGGTCTCTCGGTCCCCAGCTGCCGTCCCATTCCCCGGCTGGGCCGGGCGGGGGAAGCTGACAGCTGAAAGCTGACCGCTGACCGCTGACCGCCGCTAGCCTCCCGTCACCCTCACCCGGGTCCCGTCCGCCAGCGTCTCCAGGCCGCGGGTCGCGATCCGCTCGCCGGCAGCGAGGCCGCTCACCACCTCGACCACCTCGTCGTCGCCGAGGCCGAGCGAGACCTCGCGCCGGGCCACGCTCTGGCCGCGCAGCACGAACACCACCTTCTTGCCGCCCCGCTCGGCCACCGCCTCGCGCGGCACCACCGGCACCCCCTCCCGCCGCTCGCCGACCACGGTCGCCTCGACGAACATGCCCGGCCGCAGCAGGCCCTCGAGGTTGGCGACCTCGACCTCCACCCGCAGGGCGCGGGTGACCGGGTCGACGGTCGGCGCCAGGCGCGTGACCCGGCCCTCGAAGAGCCGCTCGGCGAAGGCGTGGTGGCGGACCCGCGCCGGCTGGCCGACCGCGACCCGGGCCACGTCCGGCCCGACCACGTCGACCTCGGCGACCAGGCGGTCGACCGGGGCGACCTGGGCGACGACGAAGCCCGGCGCCACCAGCTGGCCCGAGGCCAGCGGCTGCCCGCTCGCGTCCCGGGCCAGGCGCAGGACGACGCCCGCGATCGGCGTCTGCAGGCGGCTGCGGCTCTCGGCGCGGCGGCTGCGGTCGTACTCGAGGCGCGCCTCCTCGTGGGTCAGCTCGGCCTGACGCAGGCTGGTCTCCGGGGTGAGGCCCTGCTCGAACAGCCGCCGCGCCGCCTCGAGGTCGCTCTCGGCCGACTCCCAGCGGCGGCGGGTGGCCTCGGTGCGGGCCGCCAGCCGGACGTCCTCGCCGGTGATCTCGGCCACCACCTGCCCGGCCGTGACCCGGTCGCCCTCGGCCAGCCGCCGCCCGGAGGGGCCCCTCGCGACCTCGAGCAGGCCGGTCGTGTCCACGGTCAGGCTGACCTCCTCCTGCGCGCGCAGGGTGCCGGTGGCGACGATGCTGTCCTCGACCGAGCCCAGGGCGACCTCGGCCACCGTCACCGGCACCCTCAGCTCCACCGCCTGGTCGCGGTCGGAGGGGCCGCAGGCGAGCAGGGCGAGCCCCAGCGCCGCGGCTGCGACGAGGCGCCACGGCGCCGCGGCCCGCTCCGTCGGGTGCGGGCACAGGTAGGGAGAGCAGCGATCCGGTCGCCGGCAGGGTCGGGTCACCATCACGCCCCACCTCCCGCCGCCGGGGTCCAGCGGATGGCGTCGGCCACCACCGCCTGACCGTCGGTCCGGTCAGAGAGCTCCACCGCGACCTCGCCGGCCGGCAGGTCGTGGCTGCCGACCAGGCTCCAGCCCTCGGGGGCGGCGGCGGCGTCGAAGCTCGCCCCCTCGCGGGCGCCGCCGGTCACCACCTCCAGGCTCAGCTTGCCCAGCTTCTGCACGAACGGCTGGAAGCGGTTGACCGCCGGCAGGTGGACCTCGAGGTCCCAGCGGCCGGCCCGCGGCAGGGTGGCGGTGAACACCGCCCGCCGGTCGCCGCGGCCGGGGCGGACCATGGCCAGGGTGTGGCGGTACTGGCCGTAGGAACCGGCCACCTCGAGCCGCGACCACTGCGCCTGCGGGACGGGCACGAGCGGCACCGGCAGGCCCTGGTCGGTGCCGGTGGTCGCGCCGCGGGCGCCGAGGCGGAAGCCGGCGCGACCGGAGGCGCCGGTGACCGCGAAGCCCGGGTCGAGGTCGTCGACCACCACCACGTCCTCGCGCGGCGGCGTCCACGGCACCGGCCGGACCCCCTCGAACGGCGCCTCGGCCACCACCGCGCTCTCGTCGAAGCCGGGCAGGGTGGCCGCGAACGGCGCCCGGTTCAACGACAGGTACGGCCACACCTCGACCCGTCGCGGCGGCTGCGAGAGGACGACCCCGTACTCGACCGCGCCGTGGCCGGCGACCGTGATCGGCTCGCTCGGCTCGGTCGTGGTCTCGTCGCCCGCGCCCACGGTGTGCTCGACCCGCACCATCCCCGGCACCGGCTCGTCGTTGCGCACGGCGACCAGCAGCTGGTAGCGCGGGCTGCCGTCGGCGGAGTCGGCCAGGCGGAAGGCGCGCGCCCCGCTCACCACGAAGCCCGGCAGCTCGGTGCCGTCGAGCCAGTGGGCGAGCAGCGGCGCGAGGTCGGCGCCGACCTCCGCCCCGGCCGCGACCAGCTCCGCCCGGTCGAAGGCCCGGCCGCGGTGGCGTTCGACCAGGGTCGCGAGCAGGGCGCCAGCGCGATCCCGGCCGAGGGAGTCGAGCAGCGACTCGGCCAGGGCGCCGCCCTTGAGGGTGAGGGCGTCGACCGCCCGCCCCGGCTGGCCCGTGTCGAGACGGGTCAGGGCGACGCCCAGCACCGCCTCCCACACCTCGGCGCGCGAGGTGAAGGCCTCGATCGCCACCGACGCGAAGTCCTGCCCCTGGCGGCCGCCGACGAAGAACTTGACGAACGCCCGCTGCACGGTCTGGTTGAGGTCGGCGTCGAAGATGTGGACCGAGAAGTAGCCGCGGTTGCCGGTGACGAGGCGGGTGGTCAGGGTCTCGAGCACGAAGTTGACCGCCGTGCCCTCGCCCCCGCGAGCCGCGGTCTGCTGCAGGACGAAGGCGCGCGACGCGTTCACGAACACGTTGCCGCCCGAGAAGTCGTTCTGGAAGTGGGCCTCGAGCCGCTCCCGCTTGGCCCGCGGCAACCCGCCCTCGCGCTGCTCGAGCGCCGACGAGCCGCGCAGCAGGAAGGCGAAGTTGGCGGTCGGGAAGGCGTTCTCGCGCACCAGGACCAGCCCGGGAGGGCCCAGGGTCGAGTCGAGCCGCCAGCCGCCGCCGAAGCCGCGCAGGCGGGCAGGCACCTCGACCATGGTCAGGGCGTCGTAGGGGTAGGACAGCCCCACCGCGCGCGCCGCCTCGAGACGGTCGCCGATCGCCCGCCGGATCTCGTCCCCGGCGTCGGCGAAGAAGTCCAGGTTCGAGGTGTGGCCGGGGTCGACCAGCACCTCGAGGTGGACGCCGCCGACCTCGGCCGCGCGGCTCCCGAATCGGGCCGCGAGCAGCGCCACCTCGGGCAGGGGCGAGGCCGGCCGGAAGCGGAAGCGGGCGCGGTCGCCGTCGGCCCCGACCTCCTCCCGACGGCCCGGGCCGGCGACCAGCACGCCGCGCGGCACCTCGACCGCGAGGTCGACGGTGAAGAAGTCGGCCGGGCGGCGCGCGAGGTCCTCGCGGCCGACGTCGCTGCCCGCCGCCGGCAGCCAGCGGATGCCGGGCATGAGGGCGACGTAGCGGCGGTGGAAGAGGCCGCGCTGGTCGCCGAGCAGGATCAGCTGCGAGTCCTTCAGGCTCAGGTTCTCGACCGCCTTGGCGGCGTCGAGGTAGCCGAACAGGGTGTCCGGCTTGCCCGCCGCGACGAGGTGGAGCGTGGTCCCCTC
>CAYTJW010000422.1:0-5208 GCA_964438135.1 uncultured Thermoanaerobaculia bacterium | reverse complement strand
GGCGGCCCGGGGGGGCGGCAGGGTCACGCGCCGCCCCCGCCGGAGTGGACCGGCACGTAGCCGTTCTCCTCCAGGATCCGCTGCCCGGCGGGGGACAGGATCCAGTCGATGAGCTCCTTGACCGCCCCCTGCGGCTCGCCGAGGGTGTACACCTGCAGCGACCGGGCCAGCGGGTAGGCCCTGCTGACCGTGCTCTGGACGCTCGGCTCGACCGCGGCCTCGCCGGGCCGGGTCGCGACCTTCAGCATCGTGACCGCGGCCGTGGCGTAGCCCATGCCGCTGTAGCCGATGGCGGTCCGGGTCGCGCCGACCAGCTCGACGACCTCTTTGGAGCCGTTCATGTCCCGCGAGCCGAGCTTGAAGTCGCGGTTGGAGAGGGCGTGCTCGCGGAAGAACTCGTAGGTGCCGGAGCTCGACTGGCGGGAGACGCGGACGATGGTGTCGTCGCCGGCGCCGGGAATGGTCACCCCGAGGTCCGACCACCTCGCGAACCGACCTCCCTCGGCGAAGATCTCGGCGAGCTGGTCGAGGGTGACCTCGGTCAGGGGGTTGTCCCGGTGGACGTAGACGGCGAGCGCGTCGTAGCCGACCACGAACTCCCTCGGCTCCTGACCGGTGTTGCGCCTGGTCTGCTCGCGCTCCTCGGGCTTCATGTCGCGGCTGGCGGTGGCGATGTCGATGGTCCCCCGCTCGAGGGCAGCGATGCCGACGCCGGAGCCGCCGCCGGAGACCTCGACCCCGACCGCGGGCTGGACCTGCTGGTAGGCCTCGGCCCAGGCCTGGGCGACGTTGACCATGGTGTCCGAGCCGCGCACCTGGATCGTGGTCCGGCCGTCGCCGCCGCCGCGGCCGCACCCGAAGAGCGGCAGCGCGCTCGCCACCGCGAGAGCGAGGACGGCGGGCCGCAGAGCCGCCGGAGGTCGGCGCCGAGTCGTCATGGGAGGCTCCTTTCGCTGTCGCCCGGGCCGCTCTGGCCGTGGGGCGTCGTCCCGATCGTCGGCAGCACGGCGTCGACGGCACCCGGGCGTCACGCCGGGCCGGATTCTAGCAAGGCCCGGGTCGGCGGCGGGCGCTGCGTCTCCCCTCAACCCTCCTTGGTGTCGCGGATGGCCGAGACCAGGTCGCGGATCTGCGCCTCGATGTATCCGTAGGTCCGCCGGTAGGCCGCCTCGACCTCCTCCTCGCTGCCCGCGGCCTGGCTCGGGTCCTCGACCGACCAGTCGAGCAGGACCGTGTGCCGCGGCCGCCGCGGGAAGGCCCGCCTGGCCTCGGGCGCGAGCAGGACGATGACGTCCTCGTGGTCGAGGTTGGCGACGCTGGTCAGGGCCCGCGGCACCGCCCGGCTGACGTCGACGCCGCGCCCCGCCATGAACCGGACCGTGCGCTCGGCGATCGGCGCCGGCTCCAGGCCCGCGCTCGAGAACACGAAGCCGGGCTCGGCGAGCGACGAGCCGATCATCTCCGCCATGATGCTGCGGCAGGCGTTGTGCTCGTCGATGAACAGGACCCGGAAGACCTCCGCGCCGGGGTGCTTGGCGATCTCGCCGGTGCACAGGTAGAGCGTCTCCATGCCGATGTTGCGGGCCTGGTCGGAGACCCGCTCCAGCCGCCGCGCCACCATCACCAGCGGGTTGAGGGCCTCGAACGGCAGGCGCCCCTCCTTGTAGGCCGAGGTCAGCTCCTTGACCAGCCGGTCGCGCAGCAGGTCGACGGCCTCGTCCGACTCGATGGTCCGCCGGGCGAGGTCGGCGTCCTGGTGGACGAAGGCGTGGATGGCGTCGTGCAGCATCGGCACCGCCAGGTTGACGACCTGCTGCAGGCGGTCGAGCGGCAGGGGGGCGTCCACCTCGGTCAGCTTGAGGGCCTGGCGGGCGATGCTCTCGGCGTAGTCGCCGACCCGCTCGAGCTCGAGGTTGACCTTGATCGTCGCGTAGGCGAAACGGAGCAGGCTCGCGGCCGGCTGGTAGCGCACCAGGAACTCGAGGCACAGCTGGTCGAGCTGCTTCTCGGCCTGGTCGATGAGCTGGTCGCGGAGGATGACGGCGAACGCCAGCTGGCGGTCCCGCTCGAGCGTCGCCCGGACGCTGGCCCGGATCGCCCGCTCGGCCAGGGCGCCCATCTCGACGACCTTGCCGCGGATGCGCTCCAGGTCCTGCTGCAGGGACGCCTCCAGGTGTGTCGGCATGCCGTGAGTGCCTCGCTTTCGTCGCCGGCCGGGGGAGCCGCCAACCGCTCGAGTCTAGCACCCGGCCGCGCCGCCCCGCGAGCGCGCTAGAATGTGCGGGCGCCGCGGCTCGCGTGGCGCCGGAACCACTCCATGGACCCTCTCGCGACAATGGTCGTCCTCGCCATCCTGCTGGCCCTCGCCTTCGACGTCGTCAACGGCTTCCACGACGCCGCCAACTCGATCGCCACCGTGGTCTCCACCCGCGTCCTGTCGCCGCGGGTGGCGGTGCTCTGGGCGGCGTTCTTCAACTTCGTCGCCATGTTCGTGTTCGCGCCGCGGGTCGCCGACACCGTGTCCAAGATCGTGCGCATCGACCCCCGCGACCCGACCTTCCTGTGGGTGGTGCTGGCGGGCCTGGTCGGCGCCGTCGTCTGGGACCTCGTCACCTGGTGGCTGGGGCTGCCGACCAGCTCGTCGCACGCCCTGATCGGCGGCCTCGCCGGCGCCGGCGTCAGCCACGCCGGCTGGTCGGTGCTGCACTGGGACAAGGTGCTGCTGACGGTGGCCTACATCCCGATCGCGCCGCTGGTCGGCTTCGTCCTCGGCCTGGCGGTCATGGTGGCGGTGTTCTGGCTCTTCCGGCGCTGGCAGCCGGCCGCGGTCGACCGCTTCTTCCGCCGCGGCCAGCTCGTCTCCGCCGCCCTCTACTCCCTCGGCCACGGCGGCAACGACGCCCAGAAGACCATGGGCATCATCATCGCCACGCTGGTCGCCGCCGGCGCCATTGGGCAGGACGTGCAGCTGTCGCTCACCGACCCGGCGACGCTGTGGATCATCCTCGCCTGTCACGCGGCCATGGGCATCGGCACCGCCATCGGCGGCTGGCGGATCGTCAAGACGATGGGCATGAAGATCACCAAGCTCAGGCCCGTGGGGGGCTTCTGCGCCGAGACCGCGGGCGCCGCCACCCTGTTCTTCGCCACCCACCTCGGGGTGCCGGTGTCGACCACCCACACCATCACCGGCGCGATCATCGGCGTCGGCTCGACGACCCGCTTCTCGACCATCCGCTGGGGGGTCGCGGCCCGCATCGTCTGGGCCTGGGTCCTGACCATCCCCGCCGCGGCCCTGGTCGCGGCGGCGTTCTTCGAGGTGGCGGTGCTGCTCGGCGCCGGCCCCTGAGCCGGCCGAGGAGGACAGGGCATGCTGCGTTCGTTCATCCCCCGCGACGAGAGCTTCTTCGACGAGTTCGACCGGCTGTGCGCGACCGTGGTCGAGGGCTGCGACGCCCTGGCGGCGATGCTGGCCGAGGGGGAGCGGCTCGCCGAGCACAGCCAGCGCCTCAAGGCGCTCGAGCACCAGGCGGACGAGATCGTCCACCTCACCCTCACCCACCTCCACCGCACTTTCGTCACCCCGTTCGACCGCGAGCAGATCCACCGCCTGGTGGCGCGCATCGACGACATCCTCGACCACGCCGACGGCGCCGCCTCCCGCCTCGCCCTCTACCAGCCGCGGCAGATGCGGCCCGAGGCGACCCGGCTGGCCGGGACCCTGGCCGAGAGCGCGCGGCTGGTGCAGGAGATGGTGGCCGGCCTGCGCCAGCTCAAGCGCAAGCGCACCCAGCGGATCATGGAGCTGACGGTCGAGATCAACAAGAAGGAGAACGAGGCCGACCTCGAGCGGCGCAGCGCCGTGGCCATGCTGCTGCGCGACGAGAAGGACCCGTTCGAGTTCATCAAGTGGAAGGAGATCCTCGACTTCATCGAGGAGGCGACCGACCGCTGCGAGAACGTCGCCGACCTGGTCGAGGGCATCGTCCTCGAGCACAGCTGAGGCGCCGCGAGCCGTCCGCCAGGCTCAGGGCGAGGGTGGACGCTCCTCCTCGATCCCGGCCGCGATGGCCTCCACCAGCAGCTCGACGCCGCGGTCGTTGAGGTGGCAGCAGCGGTCGGAGAACAGGGTCTCGTCGGAGTCGGCGAACAGCCGCGAGAGGTCGGCGAAGCGGACCCCGGACGAGCGCAGCTCCTCGCCCGCCGCGCGCAGCAGGGGGTAGCCGCGCGGCACCGCGGTGGCGAAGGTCGAGGCCGGGTGGAAGGCCTGGCGCCGCTCCGCGGCGGTCAACCGCTTCGCCCCGGGGTCGTACTGGTTGGGTTGCAGGAAGTGGTGGTAGGCGATGCCGCGGGCCGCGGTCAGCTGGTGCAGCTCGAGCGAGGAGCGGGCCCAGACCGCCACCAGCGCGCGGTAGAGCTCGTCGGTGGAGGCGAAGCCCACCTCCGGGCCCAACGCCTGCGGGTCGCGCTCGCCCGCCGGGCGCGCCAGCAGCGCCTCCTGCCGTCGCCCCACCTGCCGCTCCAGGGCGCCGTCCGCCAGGCGCCACAGCAGGCCGGCGGTGAGGGAGGCCCGCCACGGCAGCCGCCCGGCCAGCGTCGCCGCCCGCTGTCGCGTCTCCGCCAGGAGGACGACGGCGCCGCGCTGGCGCCGCTCCTCGTCGTCGACGGCCTGGAGGTGGAAGTTCCAGCCGCGGGGGTAGAAGGGGTTGAGGCCGACCGCGACGTTGTCGCGCTCGGGCAGGGCGACCTCGTTGAAGCCGTCGACGTTGACCACCAGGTCGAGGTGCATGCCGAGGGCCAGGAAGTAGGTCACCAGCAGGAGCTGCTGCGGCTGCTTGTAGCCGCCGAGGGCGAGGTTCAGGAGCCGCACCTCGCGGCCGGAGAAGCGCCGGGTCGCGGCCAGCGCCCGCTCGAGCAGGGGCGTCGGCCGGCCGCTCTGGGCCAGCTGCTGGGCGACCGAGCCCCCCACCACCGCCACCACCACCCGGTCCGCCGCGGGCTCGTTGAACAGGTCGTGGAAGTTGTACGGGAAGCCGTAGTTGGCGGCCTCGGCCCGATAGCGGGGGGCCGTCCGGCGGAGGTCGGGGTCGGCCCGCTCGACGACGCCCACGTAGGGGTGGAGGAGGTTGTGGGCGCGGGCCCCGGCGAGCCACGGCGGCGGCGCCTGGTCGGCGGCCGGCCCCGGCCCGGTCGCCGCGGCCACCGGCT
>CAYTJW010000421.1:0-5220 GCA_964438135.1 uncultured Thermoanaerobaculia bacterium | reverse complement strand
CGGTGGCGCGAGCGCGGCGGGCGGCGGGGCGGGTGACGGCGCCACCGAAGGCGCAGTGGAGGCCCAGGGCGACGAGGCGCAGGGCCGGCTCCGGGCCGCGCGAGTAGGCGTGGACCACGCCCCGCAGGGAGGGGGCGAAGGGCCGCAGCGCCTCCTCCAGCTCGGCGAAGGCGCCGCGGCAGTGGAGGATGACCGGCAGGTCGAGGTCGCGGGCGAGCCCGAGCTGGCGGCCGAGGACCTCGAGCTGGCGGGGGGCGTCGAACGACTCGAGCCTGAAGTCGAGCCCGATCTCGCCCACCGCCACCGCCCGCGACGAGCGCAGCTGCCGCTCGAGCTCGTCGACGCGGAGCTCCTCCGCCGCCTCCCAGGGGTGGAGGCCGCAGGCGGCGTGGAGCCCGGGGCGCCGGCCCGCGACCTCGGCCACGCGCGGCCAGGAGGCGGCGTCGAAGCCCGGGACGACGATCTCGACCACGCCGGCCGCGGCGGCCCGCTCGAGGACCCCGTCGAGGTCGCCGACCAGCGGCGCCTCGGTCAGGTGGCAGTGGGTGTCGACCAGCTCCACGGCCCGAGATGGTAGCGGGCGGAGGGCGGGATGTCAGCCCTCGGGTCCTCGAGGGGACAAGGGCTTCGCGGCCGAGCGGGCTTCCCCGGGACGCCCCGGCCCGTGGAGGTGGTCGTGGACGCGGTCGCAGTCCGCCCGTGGTCCAGGTCCGGGTCCGGGTGCAGGTGCGGACCGCGCGCTCGGCCGCGCGTCACGCCGGGCGGGCGGGGGAGCTGAACGCTGATCGCTGAAAGCTGAACGCTGTCCGCGTCCAGGTCCAGGTTGGGTTGCGAGGAACCGCGGCGATGCGCGCCTCGCTCTGCTGCAAGCAGCAGGTTTCGCGCTACAGTACGCGCGGGAGGCGGACATGGGGCAGACCCTGGTCGAGAAGATCCTCAGCGCCCACAGCCGGCCCGGGGTGAGGCCGGGCGACATCGTCGACGTCGTCGTCGACACCCGCGCCGCCCGCGACTTCGGCGGCGCCAACGTGGTCAAGAACCTGGAGCGGGCCGGCCTGGGCGTGGCCGACCCGGGCCGCACCCTCTTCACCTTCGACTGCAACCCGGGCGGCTCGGACCAGGGCTACGCCGCCAACCAGCAGCGGTGCCGGGTTTTCGCCCGCCAGCACGGGGTGCCGGTGCGCGACGTCGAGCAGGGGATCGGCACCCACGTCGCCATCGAGGAGGGGCTGGCCTGGCCCGGCAGCACCTTCGTCAGCACCGACTCGCACGCCAACATCATGGGCGCGATCGGCGCCTTCGGCCAGGGCATGGGCGACCAGGACATCGCCAGCGCCTGGGCCTTCGGCCGGGTCTGGTTCAAGGTCCCGGCGTCGGTGAGAGTCGTGCTGCGCGGCCGGCCGTCGCCGCGGGCGACGGCCAAGGACCTGGTCCTGGCGATGCTGCGCCGGCTCGGCGCCGACGGCCTGCTCAACGTCGCCGCCGAGGTCGAGGGGGAGGCGGCCACCGCCCTCGACCTGGCCGGGCGGATCACGGTCGCCAGCATGGCCACCGAGATGGGCGGCATCGTCGCCCTGTTCGCCCCGTCAGCGGAGATCGCGGAGCTCTTCGGCCGGGTCACCGGCCGCCCCTGCGCAGCTCTCGCCGCCGACCCCGACGCCGAGTACGCCGGGGTGGTCGAGGTCGACGTGGAGGGCCTCGAGCCGATGACCTCGCGCCCCGGTCACCCGGAGGACGTGGTGCCGGTGGCGGAGGTCAGGGGGCGCAAGGTCGACTCGGCCTTCATCGGCTCCTGCACCAACGGCCGCATCGAGGACCTGCGGGCCGCGGCGCGCGTCCTCGCGGGTCGGAAGGTGGCGCCGGGGGTGGTGCTGAAGGTGGTGCCCGCGACCCGGCGGGTGTGGCGGCAGGCCCTCGCCGAGGGGCTGGTCGAGACCCTGCTCGACGCCGGCGCCCTGGTCGGCAACCCGGGGTGCGCCGGCTGCGCCGCCGGCCAGATCGGTCAGAACGGCCCGGGCGAGGTGACGGTCTCGACCGGCAACCGCAACTTCGCCGGCAAGCAGGGCAAGGGCGAGGTCTACCTCGCGAGCCCGGAGACCGCGGCCGCGTCGGCGGTGGCGGGGGTGATCTGCGCCGCGACCGAGGTACCGGCCGAGCCGGTGCTGTTCGCGGTCGGCGCGGCCCGGACGGCCGCCACCGCGGCGGTCGGCGCCACCGCCCCGGCGGCGACCCGGCCGACGGTGCTGGTGGGGCGGGCGTGGGTGGTCGACCACGACAACGTCGACACCGACATGATCTTCCACAACCGCCACCTGGCCATCACCGACCCCGCCCAGATGGGCCAGCACGCCTTCGGCAACCTGAAGGGCTGGGAGGACTTCGCGAGTCGGGCGCGGCCCGGGGACATCGTCGTCACCGGCTCCAACTTCGGCTGCGGCTCGTCCCGCCAGCAGGCGGTCGACTGCTTCGCGAGCCTCGGCGTGGCGGCCATCGTCGCCGTGAGCTTCGGCGCCATCTACGAGCGCAATGCCGTCAACGCCGGCCTGCCGGTGGTGGTGGCGGACCTGGTGCGGGCCGGGGTGCGGGACGGCGACCAGCTCGAGGTCGACCTGGCCACGGGCCGCATCAGGTGGCCGGGCGGCTCGGTCGAGGGCCAGCCCTTCCCCGAGGTGCAGATGGCGATCTACCAGCGCGGGGGTCTGCTGGCGGGCTAGCGAGCGATCGGCCGCCAGCGGTCGGCACTGCTCGTCCTCCCCGGCGCAGGGCCGGACGGGCGGGGGGCTGACGGCTGACCGCTGCGAGCCCTCTCCTCACGCCTCCCCGAGGGACTCCATCGCCAGCATGCGCTCGACCTTGTCGACCACCTCGGCGGCGCTCTGGGGGCGGTCGTCGGGGCGCTTGGCGCAGAGACGGTCCATCAGGTTCCAGACCACCCGCGGCACCGGCCGGCGCAGGTCCTTGAGGGCCGGGAAACGCCGCTCGCGGTGGAGGCGGGCGAGCTCGACCATGGAGTCGGCCTCGAACGGCGGGTGGCCCTCGAGCATCTCGAACAGGATGACGCCGAGCGAGTAGAGGTCCGAACGGTGGTCGAGGGAGCGCGGGTCCTCGGCCTCGGGTGGGGCGTAGGCGGGGCTGCCGAGGAAGACGTCCGAGCTGGTCAGGCGGACGTCGGCGTAGGCCCGCGCGACGCCCAGGTCCATCACCTTCACGCCCCCTCCGGGCAGCAGCATGATGTGGTTGGGCTTCAGGTTGCGGTGGACCACGCCGCGGGCGTGGGCGAAGCTCAGGGCGTCGGCGACGGCGCCGACGACCGCCAGCGCCTCCCGCACCGGCAGCGGCCCGTCCCTCGCCAGGCGGGCGTCGAGCGGCAGGCCGTCGACCAGCTCCATGGCGATGAAGAGCAGCCCCTGGTCCTCGCCGGCCTCGTGGACGCGGACGATGCCGCGGTGGGTGAGGGTGCTGCCGAGAGCCCCTTCCTGGAGGAAGCGGACGACGAAGGTCGAGTCGGTGAGGGTCCCCCGGTGGGGGACCTTCAGAGCCACCTCGCGACCGACGGCGAGGTGGCGAGCGCGGTAGGTGGTCGCGACCTCGCCGCGGCCGAGGACGCCGACGATCTCGTAGCTGCCGAGGATGGCACCGGGCTTGAGCATCTCCCCGCCCCTCCCTGGCTCGACCCTGCCCCGCCAGCCAGCATACCGCAGCCGGGCTCGGTCCTCGCGGCTGCTGGCGCGCCGCCGGCGGCGCTCAGGGCGAGGCAGCGGGCTCGGGCTGCCGCTTGACCGCCTCGACCGACAGGTCGAGGGTGACCTCGTTGCCCACCACCAGGCCGCCGGCGTCGAGGGCCTTGCTCCACGACACCCCCCAGTCCTGGCGGTTGACGGTGACGGGCTCGACGTCGAAGCCGAGGAAGGTCTTGCCGCGGGCCTCGACCGGGCCGTTGACGGTGAACGGCAGGGAGACCTCCCGGGACACCCCGCGCATGGTCAGGGTGCCGTGGGCGACGTAGCCGTCGCCCCGCCGCTCGACCCTCGAGCTCTTGAAGGTGATGGTGGGGAACTGGTCGGCGGCGAGGAAGTCGCCGTTGCGGAGGTGGGCGTCGCGGTCGGCGATGCCGGTGTCGACGCTGGCCGTCTGGATCGTCACCTCGACGCTGGCGCGGGCGAGGTCCTCGGGGGCGTAGGTGATGGTGCCGCTGAAGGACCCGAAGCGGCCCTTGACCGTGCTGACCACCATGTGCTTCACCCCGAAGCCGACGTGGCTGTGGCCGGGGTCGACGTCGAAGACCTCGGCGGCGAAGGCTGGCGCGGCCAGGACCAGGGCGGCGAGGGCGGCGGTGGCGATTCGCATGGGACCTCCAGTGGGCGCGAGGGCTCGGGCCCGGCGTCTGGCTCTGGAACCGCGTCGCAGCGCGGTCCATTTCCGGGGTCGACGCAACGCGGCGCGACGGCTGACGTTCTGACGTAGACTGGCGCGAGGCTGGAGGTCGCCGTGATCGTCCGCTGCCCGCTGTGCCTCGAGGATCTCACCGTCACGGGCCAGAAGCTGGTGCGGTACTGCGCCGACCACCCCGAGCGCACGGCGGAGGTCGAGGTCGACCGCGACCGCCAGGTCGACCTCCTCTGCCCGGCCCCCCGCTGCGAGCGCAACACCGCCGTGGCGCTGCACAAGGGGCTGCTGCTGCAGCACGTCTCGTGCGTGGCGCAGAACCCCTTCCTGACCTCGGCCGTGCTCAGCGTCCCGACCCCGATCACGGTCAACCTGGGCGGTGTCACGGTGGAGGCGGACCACTGGCTGCTCAACGCCCTGGTGGCGATGCAGGCGGCGCAGGCCGGCCACCCCGAGCTCCTCAACCCGGGGATGTGGTTCCCCCTCGCCCTGCTGTGGGCGGCGACCGAGCAGGACCCCGCGACCAAGCACGCGGCCCTGGTCGAGCTGTGCGGGCCGCAGGAGGTTGGCAAGACCATCCTCGCCCTGATGGCGATGGACAGCGAGGGGTACTCCGAGGCCGAGCGGCGCCGGATGAGAGCCCTCGACGACGCCCTGGGACGCCTGGACGACTACCTGTTCGAGCCCTGCCCGGGCGCGGCGACCAGAGCCTGGTTCGAGATCCTCGCGGTTCGCGCCCTGATGCGGGACAACCGCCCGCTGCCGGCCCTGCCGCAGGGCACCAGGGCGCAGCGTGGCAACGTCAAGGCGGCGTGCGTCGGGGTGGTCGACCCC
>CAYTJW010000420.1:0-5225 GCA_964438135.1 uncultured Thermoanaerobaculia bacterium | reverse complement strand
CATTCACCCCACCGCCATCGTCGACCCCTCGGCCCGCCTCGCCGACGACGTCGAGGTCGGCCCCTACTGCGTGGTCGAGGGCGAGGTCGAGGTCGGCAGCGGCACGGTCCTGCGGCCGCACGCGATCTTGCGCCGCTTCACCCGGCTGGGCCGCCGCAACCTCCTCGACCCGTTCGTGGTCCTGGGCGGCGAGCCGCAGGACTTCAAGTTCGACCCGAGGACCGTCAGCCACCTGGTCATCGGCGACGACAACGTCTTCCGCGAGGGGGTCACGATCTCCCGCGCCACCGGTGACGGCTGCGTCACGACCGTCGGCAGCCACACCTACTGGATGACCGGCTCCCACGCCGGCCACAACGCCACCGTCGAGGACGACTGCATCCTGGTCAACGGCGCCGCCGTGGCCGGGCACGCCACCGTCCACCGCGGGGCGATCCTGTCGGCGCACGTCGCCGTGCACCAGTTCACCTGGGTCGGCCGCAACGTGATGTGCCAGGGCGGGGCCGGGGTGTCGATGCACGTGCCGCCCTTCGTCATCGCCGCCGACATCGCCAAGGTCGTGGCCCTCAACGCGGTCGGCCTGGCCCGCAACCGCGAGCTGACCGACCAGGACCGGGCGCAGATCAAGGAGGCCTTCCGCCTCACCTACCGCAGCGGCCTGACCTTCCGCGCCGCCCTGGCGGAGATGGAGACCAGGACCGACTGGGGCGCGGCGGCGTCGGACTTCCGCGACTTCGTGCGGCGGGTCCTCGCCGCCCCCAAGCCCTACCACCGCGGCCTGGCGCCGCTGCGGCGACGGGGCGGAGGCGAGTGACGAGGAGGAGCGGTCAGCCGTCGGCCCGCGGCCCGACCGCCCCTCCGCCGGCGAGCCCGGGGCAGGGTCGGGGCCCCTGGGTCGGCCCGGGTCAGCGACCGAGGTCGGCGAGGGCCTCGTCGCGGTTGTCGTAGATCGCGAACACCTCGTCGAGCTTGGTCAGCTTGAGCAGGTTGAGGATGCGACGGTGCGGCCGGAGCAGGGCCAGGCGGCGGCCCTGCTCGGTGAAACGCTGCAGGTAGCCGACCAGCTCGCCGAGGCCGGTCGAGTCGACGTGGTCGATGGCGCTGAAGTCGAGCAGGACCGCCGGGACCCCCTCCTTGAGGAGCTCCTCCAGGTAGCCGGAGAACGCCCTGGCCGACTCCCCGAGCCGGATCACCCCTTCCAGCGCGACCACCGTGACCTTGCCCTCCTGCGACCTGTCGATCTTCATCGCGCCTCCCCCTCCGGCGCCGCCGGGGTCTCGACCTCGCCCCGCTGGCAGGCGTGGGCGTAGTAGCCCCGGCGCAGCGCCTCGGCTGCCCATTGTAGGGGGCGCCGAGCGACCGCGGCAAGGTAGCGCAGCCGGTCCGCCTCGCCGTGGTCGGAGACCGCCTTCACCGCCGCCCAGGGAACCTCCCACATCTGCGCCACATGGGCCACGGCCGCGCTCTCCCAGTCGACCACCACCAGGCCGGAGAGGGTGCGCAGCAGGGCCGGGTGGCGGATCGGCGACACGACGTGCCCCTCCCAGCACAGCAGGGTGGCCGGCCGCGTGCCGGGGACCCGCAGCAGGTGCGCGGTCAGGTCGCGGTTGGGCTCGAAGCGGTCCGGGATGTGGACCGGCAGCTCGCCCACCTCGGACAGCGCCACGTCGACCACCGCCGTGGCCGCGATCAACGTGCCGACCCGCACCGTCGGGTCGGCGCAGCCGGCGGTGCCGAAGCTGATCAGCGCGGTCGGGTTGAGGTACTGGATCGCCGCCTGCGCCGCCGCGGCGGCGTTGACCTTGCCCGGCCCGCAGCGGATCACGGCCAGCGCCAGGTCCCACATCTCGCCCCGGTAGAGGGTCCACTGCCCCCACGGCTCCTTGCTGACGTGGCGACCCACCGCCACCGCGGCGCGAGCCTCGTAGGCGTGGGCAGCGACGATCACCAGCGTGCCGCTCAAATCCCCTCCCAGAGACTCGGCCATGGTAGCACCGAGCGCCCCCGGCCAGGCTGGACGGGGCCCCACAAAGGCGCTAGGATGGGCCAACCGCGACCGGGAGGAGGAGTGGCGTGGACGAGGTCAGGATTCACTCCGGCAGCCGGATCAAGCTCAAGCGGGTGGAGGAGGGGGCCCTGCCCCAGGACTTCCTCGAGCGCCTGCGCGAGTACGCCCACAAGGAAGAACGGATCGAGGCGATCTTCATGTTCGCCCTCCAGTCCGAGGGGCGCGAGGACCAGCTCAGCATGGCCGTGGCGGTCAAGACCGGCCTGTTCGCCAAGCCGGAGGAGGTCTTCCTGCAGATCGTCGACGAGGTCCAGATGCTCCTGCCCGAGGAGCTGCCGATGAACCTGTACCGATTCGGCGCGTCGGAGTTCCTCGCCCGCTACTGCGCCTCCAACCTGGAGCCGGTGTTCCTCCGCAGCGCCTCGTGGCTGGACAAGCAGCGGAAGAAGCTCGGCAAGAGCTGACGGGATCCTCCCGACCGGTCGAGACGTGAGCGGAGCCTGCAGCCGCCAGCGGTCAGCTGTCAGCCCCCCGCCCGCGCCGCGGGGGAGCCGGCCGGTCGCCGCCACGTTCGGGTCGCGCCGTGCCCCAGGGCAGGGCGTCAGTCGTCGCCAGCGCTCTCGGCGAGGCAGGCCAGCGCCCGTCGCCGCTCCTCGGGGTCCCGCTCGAGCAGCAGGCAGTCGGCCGCCTCGACGGCGGCCAGCAGCTCGGGGGCGGAGTTGAGGATGACGACGTCGAGGTACTGCCCCCCGGGCAGCACCCGGGCGACGACGTCGCACACCTGGTTGAGGGCCGCCCGCAAGGACCGCAGGGCGCCCGCCCCCAGCCACACGAACAGGACCAGCTGCGGCTCGTCCTGCCGGCCGGGCACGAGGACCTCCGGCAGGTGGGCGAAGGCCACGTCCGGCAGGGCGCCGAGGTGGCGGCGGAGGCTCGCCTCGAGCTCCTCACCGAGCGGTCGCCCGGGCCGACCGATCCTCATCTCCGTCTCGACCGCGCCGTCCGTTCCGGGGGCCACGCGCCGATGGTAGCGCGGACCCCGCTCAGGGTCGAGGCCGTCGGCCTGCTGGTCGTGGCGCTGGCGGCCCTGACCGCGGCGGCGCAGCCGTCCGACGACCTCGACCAGCGGCTGGAGCTCGCCCGCGACCTGGCGGGCCAGCACCGCTACCAGGAGGTGGTCGACCTGCTCGCACCCTCCGCCGACCTGCCGCTCGCCGACGAGCTCCGCTACGCCGTCGACGCCGAGCTCGGGCGGGCCCTGTTCCACCTCGGCCAGTACGACCCCGCCCGCCAGTGGCTCGAGCGCGCGGTCGCCGCCCGCCCGGACCGCGTCGAGACCGCCATCTACCTCGAGGGGGCCAGCTACCTGTCCGGGCACCGCGAGCAGGCGGTGGCGATCCTCGGCGAGCTGCTGCGCGCCGGCGCGACCGACCTCTTCCTGGCGGTCACCCTGACCGGCCAGCGCTCGTTCCTGCGCGACCCGGCCGTCTGGTCGACCCTCGAGGCGCACCAGGTCGACCTCGAGATGGGGCTGGCGGAGGGGCGCTTCCGGTCGGTCCGGCTCGGCCAGCAGCGGGCGGCGGCGGAGCAGGCGCTCGGCGGCGACCGGCGCGGCTCGGGCGCCGCCTCCCTGGTCGCCCGGGCCGGCCCCAAGCAGCTGTGGGTCTTGAGCTTCGCCGACGACGGCAGGCTCCGCGAGATCCTCGTCGACGCCGACAGCCTGCTCCGCTACACCCCCTTCCGCCTGCGCCTCGGCGAGGGCCTCGACTGGCGGGCGACGCCGCAGGTGGCGCGCGCCCTGCTCGGCCCGCCGGAGCGCACCACCGGCGCGGCGGACGACCTCGAGCTCCTCACCTGGCGGCTCGGCCAGGTGACGGCGACCCTCGGCTTCGGCCCTCCGGTCGAGCCGCGGCCGCTGCCGCTCGCCGGCGCCGCGACCAGCCTGCGGCTGGTCGTCCTGCAGCCGACGCCTGGCTTCTGATGGCTGCGCGGGCCCGGTTTCCTGCTACGATGCCGGCGTGAGCCTGCGTCAGCTCTCCCTCGGCGGCCAGCTGCTGATCGCCATGCCGGCGCTCGCCGACCCCAACTTCTGGCGGACGGTGGTGCTGGTCGGCGTCCACTCCCCCGACGACGGCGCGTTCGGCCTGGTCGTCAACCGGCCGCTCGAGGTCGACCTCGCGGACGTGCTCAGGGAGCTCGGGCAGGAGCCGCCCCCGGGCCCCACCCCGCAGGTGCTCGGCGGCGGGCCGGTCGAGCCCGGCCACGGCTTCGTCATGTTCGAGAGGGACGAGGGCGAGGACGACCCGTCGTCGCTGATGGTCCACGACCGGGTCGTCGTCTCCGGCAGCACCGAGGTCCTGAGCGCCCTCGCCCACGGCCGCATCCCCTCTCGCTACTACCTGCTGCTCGGCTACAGCGGCTGGGCGCCCGGCCAGCTGGAGCGCGAGATCGAGGAGAACTCCTGGCTGGTCGCCCCGCTCGACAGCTCCATCCTCTTCGACGTGCCGCTGGAGGACCGCTGGGCCGCGGCGCTGCGCTCGATCGGCGTGGAGCCCGGGACCCTGGTCGACGCCGGCTCGGGCGCACCGACCTGAGCCGACCGCTCGGAGCGGGGGGCGAGGCGTCGGCCGTCAGCCCTCCCGGCCCCGCCGCGCGACCCGCCTCTCGCGAGCGACGCAGACGAAGAGGCCTCGCCCGGCCGAACGGTCGGACGAGGCGGGTGGGGAGGGTCGGCTCGAGCCAGTCAGGTGGGATCGACAGGACGGCTTCTTGTGAGGACGTGATGGCTGGCCGACGACGTCGGCCGGTTGTGGCAGGCTGTCAAGGTGGCAAGCCCGACCGGTTCCCTCCCTCTAGGCTGGGGGGAGTATAGCCCGGACCCGTCGCCGAGTCCAGCGCCCCACGGGGGGGGTGGCCGCGACCCGCTGGAGAGGCCGACCGGGCCGGGTCGCCCGCCTCAGGGGCCGGCGGCCGGCGCGAGGGCGATGGCGACCTCCACCGTCTGCCCGGGGAGGATGTCCAGCGACTGGCTCTGCGGCTCGCGACCCGGCGCCAGCACCTCGAGGCGGTGGGGACCGGCGGCCAGCGCCACCGGGCGCGCGGCGCCGCTGACCTCCCGGCCGCTGCCGAGGAGCTTGCCGTCCAGGTACACCGCCGCCTGCGCCGGCTCGACCCTGAGCCGGAGACCGCCGGTGCGGGGCGGCGGCGCGCCCGGAGC
>CAYTJW010000419.1:0-5227 GCA_964438135.1 uncultured Thermoanaerobaculia bacterium | reverse complement strand
CATGCGCGCGAAGGGGGTCACCCCGGCGATCGGCTCCTTGGCGAACGGCCAGGCGAAGGCGAGCGCGCCCAGCAGCTGGCCGTCGACGTAGACCGGCGAGCCGCTCATGCCGGCCGCCACCCCGAGCCGCTCGAAGCGGGGGTCGTCGAGACGGACCAGCACCGTCTCCGACTCCGGCGCGGTCGCCTGGAGCAAGCCCAGCACCGTCACCGGCACCTCGACCCGCTGGCCGTCGTCGACCTCGGTCAGGCAGACGCCCCGGGTGCCGGGCGGCAGCCGGCCCGGCTCGTCGACCCAGGTCAGGACCTGGCCGCTCGCCGCCGCCGCCGCGAGCGCCACCAGCACGGCCAGCCAGCCCGCGCGCATCGCCGGGCATTGTAGCGGATCGCCCGCGCCGACCGCGGCGGTGGGACGGGGCCGTTGCCCGAATTGACCCGCGCCCGCCGGTTCGCTACGATCGGAGGTCTGGACACCATGGGCGACCCGACCATGACCCACCTCTCCCTCGTCGAGCGCATGATCGCGCTGGCCCGCCGCCTGGCCGCCGCCGGCCGGCCGCACGAGGCGGCCGAGCTGCTCGAGATCTCGGCCACCCTCTCCCCCCAGGGCCCCGAGCTGCGCGAGGAGGCGCAGCGGCTGCACAACGAGGAAGAGCTGGAGGACTTCGACCGCGAGTTCAAGCGCCGCAACCTGGAAGCCTCCCACGCCCTGGGGATGGCCCACATCTTCGAGAGCCGGGGCGAGCTGCAGCGGGCCATCGAGATGGTCGACCTGGCCAAGCTGCGCACCCCGTTCAACTACCTCGCCTACGCGGCCGCCGCCTTCTTCTACCTCCGCCACGAGGACCCCGAGGCGGCGGTGCAGGAGCTCAACCAGGCGCGCCGGCTCAACCCGCTCGACTACCGCCTGGCCGTGGAGTCGTCGCGGGTCGCCCTGGAGACCGAGAGCTACGAGGCGGCGCTGGAGCACGCCCTCGACGCCATGCTGCTCGCCCAGTGGCGGTCGGAGAAGGAGCAGGAGCAGGACCGCCTGCGCCTCGACACCCTGGTCAGGTTGTGCCAGGTCGGCCCGGCGGACCTCGACGGCCGCATCCGCAAGCGGGCCACCCTGCTGCAGAAGGCGAGCGACCACGTCGCCCTGAGCCACGCCCGGCTGTTCTCCGGCGCCCGGGTGCGGAGCCGCCGCGCCGTGCCAACGCGCCCGCGCCGGCTGTCCGCCAACCTCCTCGAGCGGGCCACCGAGCTGCGGGCCATGGGCATCTTCCGCCACATCCCCGACGACCAGCTGGTGACCCTCGCCCGGCTCGTGCAGCCGGTCGACTTCGGCCACGCCCAGGTCATCTTCCGCGAGGAGGACCAGGGCCGGGACATCTTCCTCCTCCGCAGCGGCACGGTGCACGTGACCCGCAAGACCCCGGTCGGGACCCAGGTGCTGTCCACCCTCGGCTTCGGCGCCATGCTCGGCGAGGTGTCCTACCTCGACCGCCTCGCCCGCTCCGCGACCGCCTTCGGCGTCGGCGACGGCAGCCTGTACCTGCTCCCGGCCGCCGACCTGGACACCGCCGGCGCCGAGGACCGCGACCTCGCGGTCAGCCTGCTGTGGAGCTTCTGGCAGACCCTGGCGGACAAGGTGCGCGCCGCCAACGCGCAGATGAGCGAGCTGTTCGAGGCGCCGGTCGCGGCACCGCCCAAGGGTCGCGCCACCACCCCCGGCGACCGCGTCCAGCTCGGCGAGAAGGAGAAGCTGGACCTGCTGCGCGAGCAGGGGCTGTCGGCCCAGGAGCTGCGCCTGCTCGCCACCTACTCGCGCGAGGAGCGCTTCCCCGCCGGGGCGCTGATCTTCGCCGAGGGCGAGCGGGGCGACACCCTCTACATCGTGGTCGAGGGCCGGGTCCGCATCTCGCGCATGGTGCCGGGCATGGGCGAGGAGTGCCTCGCCATCCTGGACCGCGGCGAGGTGTTCGGCGAGATGGCCCTGATCGACGAGCAGCCACGCTCCGCCGACGCCCGCTCCCACCAGGGCGGCACCACCGTGTTCTCGATCTCGGCCGGCCTGCTGCAGGAGGTCCTGTCCATGGACCCGGACGCCGCGGCCCAGTTCCTCACGCTGCTGTGCCGGCTGCTGTGCCGGCGGCTGCGGGCGATGAACGAGCGCCTGGTGGCGTGGCGGGTCATGGCCTGCCACACCTGAGCAGCCGTCGGCTCTCAGCTTTCAGCGGTCGGCTCTCAGCTCCGCCCCCGCCCGCCGTGCGAGTGGGAGGGTACGCCGCAGGCTGACAGCTGATGGCTGACAGCTGACAGCTGCTATGGCACCTCGACCTCGACCCGGGCGTAGGAGGCCTGCCGCGTCACCTGGTCCATCACGCCGACGGCGACCCGGTGGGGCCCCTTCTCCATCAGGAACGGCACGTCGACGGTGAGCCGGCGACCCGGCGAGTCGGCCCCGACCGGGAAGCGCACCTCCCTCTCCACCCGCTGCACGTCCGACTGCGCCCCGGAGGAGTCCCGCGCGACCGCGAACAGCACCAGCCGCCCGACCAGCTCCTGCCCCTCGGGGATGAGGGTGAGCCGCTCGACCGGCACCGACAGCCGCACCGGCACCGTCCACAGCGCCCCGGCGGCGGGCGCCGACTCGCCCCTCTCGAGCTCGAGGGCGAGGGGGTTCGAGCCGACGTCCAGGACCAGGGCGGTGATGACCCGGTCTCGGACCGCCGACTCCAGCGACCGTTCGACGAAGCGCTCGCGGTAGCGCAGGGAGCAGTCGGGCCGGCCCGGCAGCCGGACCTCGACGCGGTGGACGCGGTCCTGGCCGCTGGGGCCGACGGTGTAGCCGAGCGAGTAGTAGGTGAAGAGGTCGGTGCGCAGCCGGTCCAACCCGGCGCGCACGTCGTTGGTGTTGACGGTGGCCAGGCCGCCCGTCTCGGCGGCGAGGAACCGCAGCGAGTCCTGGTAGTTGCCGAGGTCGAGAGAGGAGGCCGCGGGGTCGGCGGCGTAGCGGTCCTCGGCCGAGCCGCCGAGGCCGACCTCCAGGCCGCGGGCGTCGAGGGTGTAGAAGCTGACGCCCTGGGCGGCGGCGGAGGTGGTCAGCGACGCGAAGTCCCGCTGGCGCTCGAAGCGACCGCGCTGGCTCAGGATGGCGTTGCTGCCGAACTGGACGGCGTACTCGTGCATCAGGCCGAGGCCGGGGGCCATGGGCAGACCGTTGGAGATGTAGACCACCGACTTGCGCCCGTCGACCCCGGCCAGCATGGTGACCGCGTCGCGCAGGGCGCCGAGGGAGAAGGCCAGGCCGTTGGCCTCCTCCTCGGCGAGCTGGAGCACCTCGCCGTACAGCGGCGTGCGCTGGTCCTCACCCCCTCGCGCCGACTCCTTGCGGCGGTCGACCTCCTCGGTGATGCGGTCGAGGAGGTCGCGGCGGGCCGACTCGCGCGTGGTCCAGCCGCCGGAGACGGTCTCCAGCGAGCGCAGAGCGGCGTTGACCTCGGTCGGGTCGCCGGTGAAGCCCTGCACCACCTTGAGCGACCGGTCGTAGCTCACGACCATCATCTGGATCGGCGGCTGCAGGCCCGCGGTGACGAACTCCCGCACCCGGCGCAGCACCCGGTTGCGGTTGAGCGGGTCGAGGTTCTCGTTGTCGACGTAGAGCATGACGTAGACCGGCCGGATGACGGCCGCGGGCAGCGGCGCGGGCGGGGTCGACGGCCCGGGCTGCGCCACCCCCGGCGGGGTCGGCGCCAGGGCCTGCGCGACCACCTCCTCGGTCACGGCGGCGAAGTGCGACAGCGGCTTCTGGACGCCGTCCTGGAAGACCTGGAAGTCGTCCCGCCCGAGGTCCGTGACCGGCTCCCCGCGCCGGTCGCGGACGTACACCTCGACGTTGACCACGACCACCTCGAGCTCGTCGCGGAAGGTCAGGCCGCCCACCGGCGGCGGCGTCGGCTCCTGGCCGGCGGCCACCCCGGCCAGGCCCAGGGCCGCCGCCACGACCACGACCACGACCACGACCACGAAGAGGAGGCGTCTCGGGCTCGGCATCGTTTCCCCCATCCGCAGCAGTCTAGCGGGGTCCTCGCGGCCGGTCGAGGCGTGTTCTGCCGTACCCGTACCCGTACCCGTACCCGATGTCCCTCGCCGCGGGTGCCCGAGCGTCACGGCATGCGCCGGTCGGCGCCGACACGCCAGGCGCTCTCCTCCGCTGCACCCTCCCGCCCCGTCGGGTACGGGCACGTGAACGGGTACGAAGGGAGCAACTCCCGGTCCCCTGGAACTTGACTCAACCGTGAGGATCTCGTTCCCTCAAGGACCCAGCGAGGTCCACCCCGCCGGTCGAGGCGCGCGTCGCCCCGGTGTCTCGCGGCCCGACCCGGACACGGGCCCGACCGCCGAGCGCTGCCAGCCAGTCGCCCGGGGCTGACAGCTGGCACGACACCTGCGTACAATCCGCGTCGTGGACATGATGCGCACGTTCCTGGACACGGGTTGGGTCGCCAAGGCGGTCCTCCTCACGCTGGTCCTGTTCTCGCTCGCCTGCTGGTCGGTGATCCTGGCCAAGTGGCGCGAGCTGGCGACCGCTCGCCTCTCCACCGAGCGATTCCTCAGGCTGTTCCGCAAGGCCTCCCGGCTGAACGAGGCGGCCGAGGCCGTCGCCGCCCACCGCAGCTC
Organism: uncultured Thermoanaerobaculia bacterium; assembly: GCA_964438135.1. Classification (GTDB taxonomy): domain Bacteria; phylum Acidobacteriota; class Thermoanaerobaculia; order Thermoanaerobaculales; family Sulfomarinibacteraceae; genus CAYTJW01. The sequence goes on along the minus strand of CAYTJW010000419.1, from coordinate 566 downwards.
GCCGCTGGCGGTCATGTTCCAGGCCGGGTACGCCGAGCTCGAGGCGCAGATCAAGTCCAGCCGCCGTGCGGGCGGGCCCGAGACGACGCTCCGGATCCGCAGCCTGGAGGGCGTCGGCCGCTCCCTCGAGCGCGCCTCCGGCAACGAGCACGAGCGCCTGCAGCGGGGCCTGCCGCTGCTCGCCACCACCGCCAGCGTGACGCCCTTCATCGGTCTTTTCGGCACGGTGTGGGGGATCATGAACACCTTCCACGCCATCGGCACCAGCGGCTCGACCTCGATCGTCACCGTCGCCCCCGGCATCGCCGAGGCCCTGGTGAACACCGCCGCCGGCCTGCTGGCGGCCATCCCGGCCGTCATCGCCTACAACCACCTCCTGGCCCGGGTCCGCCAGCTGCGGCGGCGGATGGACGACTTCACGCTCGAGTTCCTCAACCTGGTCGAGCGGAACTTCACCTGATCGGGGCGCATGGCCGGTCGAACCCAGTCCGCGGACCCCGACGACCTGGCGGAGATCAACGTCACCCCGCTGGTCGACGTGATGCTGGTGCTGCTGATCATCTTCA
>CAYTJW010000418.1:0-5249 GCA_964438135.1 uncultured Thermoanaerobaculia bacterium | reverse complement strand
GTCGCGAGGAGCGCCCGCGCACCCTCGCCGAGGCGGGCCGCTGGGCCCTGGTCGTCCGTCACCCGCAGGGCTCGCTCGAGGCGGAGGTGGCCGGCGCCCGGCGGCGCAACCTGGCCCTGAGCCTCGCCACCCTCGCCCTGCTCGGCGCCACCGCCCTGCTGATGGTCGCCACGGGCGAGCGGGCGCGGCGCCTCGCCCGGCAGCAGTTGGACTTCGTCGCCGCGGTGTCGCACGAGCTCAGGACCCCCCTCACCGCCATCCGCTCCGCCGGCCAGAACCTCGCGGACGGCATCGTCGCCGAGCCCGAGCGGGTGCGGACCTACGGCGCCCTGGTCGAACGGGAGGGTCGGCGACTGTCCGAGATGGTCGACCGCGTGCTGGCCTTCGCCGGCGTCCAGGCGGGACAGCCCCGCTACCGCATGGAGCCGGTGGCGGTGGCCGAGGTCGTCGACGCCGCCCTCGCCGACTTCAGGCGGGCGATCGAGGGCCAGGGCGTCGAGGTGCAGCGGCAGGTGGCGGCCGACCTGCCGCCGGTGCGCGGCGACGCCTCCGCCCTCCGCCAGGTGGTGGCCAACCTGGTCGACAACGCGCTCAAGTACGGCGGCGGCACCCGCTGGCTGGGGGTGAGCGCCAGGAGGGTCGCGGCCAGGCGCGGGGGCGAGGTCGTCGTCGCCGTCGCCGACCGCGGCCCCGGCGTCCGCAAGGCCGACCTGCCCCACCTGTTCGAGCCGTTCTTCCGCAGCCCGGAGGCCGCCCGGGCCGGCATCCCCGGCAGCGGCCTGGGCCTGGCCGTGGTCGAGAGCATCGTCGCCGCCCACGGCGGCCGGGTCGAGGTGAGCTCCACCCCGGGCCGGGGGACGACCGTCACCGTTCACCTGCCGGCCGAGGAGGCGAGCCCGTGAGCCCAGTGCACGACCGTCGGTTCCCCGCCGGGGCGGCGGCCACCCCCAGGGTGGCGCCGCGCCTGCTCCTGGTCGAGGACGAGCCCAGCCTGCTGCTGACCCTGAGCGACCGCCTGGTGGCCGAAGGCTACGCGGTCGAGCTCCGCGGCGACGGCGAGTCGGCGCTCGAGCTGCTCCGCGAGCGCCCGTTCGACCTCCTCATCCTCGACGTCATGCTGCCCGGCATCGACGGCTTCGAGGTCTGCCGCGAGCTGCGCCGCGCCGGGCTGACCCTGCCGGTGCTCATGCTCACCGCCCGGTCGCAGGTGGTCGACAGGGTGGTCGGCCTCAAGCTCGGCGCCGACGACTACCTCACCAAGCCCTTCGACATGGCCGAGCTGCTGGCGCGCGTCGAGGCGCTGCTGCGCCGCCGCGGCGAGGGCTCGACCGGCCTCTCGAGCTACGAGTTCGGCGACGTCCGGGTCGACCTCCGCCGCGCCGAGGTGACCCGCGCCGGGGCGCCGGTGGCGCTGTCGAGCATGGAGCTGCGCCTGCTCGAGCAGCTCATCGCCCACCGCGGCGAGGTGCTGTCGCGGGAGCGCCTGCTCGACGAGGTGTGGGGCTACGAGGCGACGCCGTTCTCGCGCACGGTCGACGTCCACGTCGCCTCCCTCCGGCAGAAGCTCGAGCCGACCCCCTCCCACCCCCGCTACATCATCACCGTCCACCGCCGCGGCTACCGCTTCGACGGGTGACACCGCGGCCGCGGCCGGGTCTTACATCCGTTACACCTTCCTTGCGCCCGGCTGAAGACTCGCCGCCCGCGGCGACCGATCCTGGTGCCGTGGACGGACCGCCCCACCCACCGCGGGCGGACCGGAAGGGAGCGACGGATGAACAGGACCCTCGGCCTCGCGACCCGCATCGCCCTCGCCGCCATCGCCGCCCTGCTCGTCACCGCGGACCGGGCCGCGGCGCAGCAGTACACCCTCGACCAGACCCTGTCCGACCAGGCGCAGCGCAACACCATCGCCTTCGACGGGCTGGCCTTCCTGACCGGCTCCCTCGGCGCCGACTCCTTCTTCCCGCCCGGCAAGGTGGCCGACTTCTGGGGCTTCCAGTACCTGCGCGACAACGACCCGACGCAGATGGGCCACAACACCGACTTCCTCACCCGCGCCGCCAACAACGTGCTCTACGTCCTCGACGACAGCCAGCTCGCCGAGCTGGTGGCGCTGGCCGAAGGGCAGGTCGACGCGGTCAACCAGTACGGCTACGACCGCTTCGTCCTCATGGACGCGTTCCGCCGCCTGCTCGCGGGCGACCTGCCCGCGGGCAGCGCGGGGCTGGACCCGGACGCCGTGCGCGCGTTCTCGGCCGAGCTCTACCGCCTCGACGGCGAGATCAGCTTCGAGCGGGCGCAGGTGATGGGCGGGATCCTGAGCTCGCTCGACCCCGACCAGCGGGCCTACCTCGACGCCATGGTCGGCCACGGCATGCTCGACTGGCCGAACCCGGGCGACCAGCTGGACCCGCGCGACTTGACCCACGACGTGCAGGTGGCGGTGATGACCTACGCCGGCGACCTCTTCAGCTGGTACGCCGGTTCGGTCGAAGCCGACGTCTACTTCTGCCCGGAGCGGCAGGGCACCTACTTCGGCTCGTTCTACCTCAAGGACGCGAAGGCCTTCGGCAACCCGGACTACACCATCCCCTCCACAATCACCGGCGACATGGGCGAGGCGTTCCTCGAGGCGCTGACCGCCGAGCAGGCCGCCCTCGTCACCGCTCTCGTCGACCGGCAGCGGGACTGGCTGTACGAGATCGTCGACCGGCGCACCGACGTGGCCACCGAGCTGCGGCGCTTCATCGCCGGCGAGGAGGCCGACCGCGACAGCGTCCTCGCCCTCATGGAGCGCTACGGCGAGCTCGACGGCGACATCATTCTCATCTACGTGGACGCCTTCGTGGCGGTGTCCCGGGACCTCACCGCCGCCCAGCAGGCCGAGCTCGACGGCCTCAGGACCGAGCTCGGCGTCACGCTCCCCGACGGCGCCTACCTCTACTCCGAGCCCATCCCCATGCCCGGGATCCCGAGCTCGGACTTCCTGTTCCTCGGCGCGGAGGGGAGCGTCCTCGCCATCCCGGCGGTGGCGCGGGCTGAGGGCGCGGGCGCGTTCTTCACCTCCCGCCTCGACGTCTTCAACGCGTCGGACGCCGCCATGAGCGTGGCGGCGGTCTACACGCCCCGCGCCGACCTCGGCGGCAGCAGTCGGACCGCCACCTTCGACCTGGCGCCCTGGCAGATGCTGACCGCGGACGACCCGCTCGGCCAGTGGTTCGCCTGCGGCGACGGCGAGGCGGCCGTGGGCAGCCTGATGCTGGCGGTCACCGCCGGCGACGCGGCCGACCTGATGGTCTCGAGCGTGATCACGGCCCGCACCGCCGACGGCGCCGAGTACGGCCAGGGGGTCCCGGCCGAGTGGTCCGCCGGCGCCCTGCAGGCGGGCGAGACCGCCTACCTCAACACCACCGTCGACGCCGCCCGCAGCCGGGTCAACTTCGGCGCCATGGCGCTCGCGGACGGCACCGTGCTCGCGGTGCGGCCGGTCGACCCGGCGGACACCGCCCTCGCCAGCGGCCAGACCCTGACCATCGACCGCGGCGGCAACCTCCAGCTCAACGACGTCGCCGCCGCCTTCGCCCTCGGCGACGCCGCCGACTACCTGCTCGAGGTGCGGGTCGAGGCGGGCAGCGCCCTGGTCTACGCGAGCGTGCTCGACGGCACCGCGACCGCACCCGGGACCAGCGACGCGACCACCATCCTGCCGGTTGAGGACGGCGCCCGGACCGTCACCCTGCTCGAGCTGGGCCCGATCCAGGGCTACGACGAGTTCTCCGGCTCGGCCAGCATCTCCAACCTGTCCGCGACCGCGGCCCAGGTCTCGGCCGAGCTCCACCGCCGCGGCGTGCCGGGGGTGGCCGCGACGGCCTCCCTGACGATCCCGGCCGGGGACACGGTCGGCGCCGCCGACTTTGTCGGCGAGCTGTTCGGCGCGAGCGACGTCGGCACGGTCGTGCTGCGCACCTCGGACCAGGCCCGGGTCATGGCCACCGGCCGGGAGTTCTCGATCCTGCGCGACGACCAGGGCGAACCGGTCGGCACCGCCGGCCAGCTGATCCCGGGGCTGACCGACGACGACCTCCTCGTGCCCGGCGTCACCTACCACCTGCTCGGCCTGCGCCAGCGTCAGACCTCGGCCGGGCTGGAGCGCAGCCACGTCGCGGCCTTCAACCCGGGCACGGAGGAGGTCGAGGTCACGCTCCACCTCCACGACGGCGCCAGCGGCGCCGACGAGGGCTCCACGACCCTGACCGTCCGCCCCGGCGAGCTGGTGCAGGCCAACAGCGTCGTCGCCGCCATCGCCCCGGCCCAGGACGGCGCGCCCAAGCGCCTCGCGGTCACGGTCGACGGGCCCGTGTTCCTCGCCGCCTTCAGGGTCAACCCGAGCGGCGACCCGGTCACCATCCAGCCCCAGGCCGCCTCCGGCGGCACCGGTGGCGGCAGCCTCGTGCTCTCGAGCAGCGCGTTCGCGGACCAGGGCACGCTGCCGGTCGACTCGAGCTGCGACGGGGCGGGAGTGAGCCCGCCGCTGTCCTGGACCGGGACCCCGGCCGGCACCGTGGAGCTCGCGCTGCTGATGACGACCCTGGCGCCGGACGGCCTGAAGTGGAACTGGGTTCTGTACGGCGTGCCGACCGACGTGACCTCGCTGCCCGAGGGCGGGGGCGGCATCGGCACGCCGGGCCAGGCCAGCGGCGGGCCGCTGCTGGCCTACTCGCCCCCCTGCTCGCAGGGGCCGGGCCCGAAGCTGTACACCTTCACCCTCTACGCCCTGTCGGCCGCGCCGACCTTCTCCGTGCCCGAGGAGCAGCGCACCGGGGAGGTCGTGAGCGAGGCGATCAGCGGCATCACCCTGGCGAGCACGGCGATCAGCGCCACCTACACCCGACCCTAGCCCCGGCCGCGGCGCCATCGTCGCCGCGCCCGTCACCAACCCCCAACCGATCGAAAGGAGCCGAGATGAGCGCCACGACCACCGCCTTCAGCCTGCTCCTGGCCTGCGCCGCCCTGTCCCCTCTGACCGCCGCCGGGCGGGAGGGCACGCCCCCGCGACCGGAGGGGGACCGCCCGCCGCGGCCGCCCGTCGACACCGCGCTCGACGCGGACGGGGACGAGGTCATCTCCGCGAGCGAGATCGCCGTCGCCGCCACCGCCCTGGCCACGATCGACGCGAACGGCGACGGTCAGCTGACCCTGGACGAGTGCCTGCCGCAGCGCCCCGGCGGCGGCGGGCCGCCGTCGAC
>CAYTJW010000417.1:0-5261 GCA_964438135.1 uncultured Thermoanaerobaculia bacterium | reverse complement strand
AGGTGGTCATGCACGGCACCACGGCATCTCTTCCTGCGCTCCTCGCCCTCTTCGCCTGCGCGGTGTGCTCCGGACAGGGGTACGACCTCACTGGCTCCTGGGTGGACGACGCCGGCGGGCGCTACCGCATCCGCCAGGCCGGCGACACGGTGGCCTGGTTCGACGACCGGAGCCCGGTCGCCCTGAACGTCTTCATGGGGACCATCAGCGGCAGCTCGATCACCGGGCGGTGGCTGGACCTGCCAGGCGGCCAGATGCTCGACCAGGGGACGCTGTCGCTCCGGGTCGAGTCCAACGACCGGCTGGTGAAGACCGGCTCGAGCATCGGCTACGGTGGCACCGTCATCACGCGGGTCGGAGGCAGCGGACCGGGCGGCGGCGGGCGCTGCACGCCGGTCGGCACCTGGAGCTGGCTCGACGGCCACACCGTGGTGATGAGCGAGGGCGGGGCGGTCAAGAACCAGAGCAACGGCTGGACCGGGCGGTGGACCGGCCTCGGCTCCGGCCGTTACCAGGTCAGCTGGGACACCGGCGGCTACGTCGACGCCCTGACCCTGTCCGCGGACGGCGCGGCCATGGACGGGACCAACAACGTCGGCCGCGCGATCCACGTCACCTGCCAGGGCGCCGGCTCCACCAACCCGGGCGGGCCGGGCGGAGGCGGCCGCTGCACGCCGGTCGGCACCTGGGACTGGCTCGACGGCCACACCGTGGTGGTGAGCGAGGGCGGGGCGGTCAAGAACCAGGGCAACGGGTGGACCGGGCGCTGGGCGAACCTCGGCTCCGGCCGCTACCAGTTCAGCTGGGACGTCGGCGGCTACGTCGACACCCTTGCCCTGTCCGCCGACGGCGCCGCCATGGACGGGACCAACAATGCCGGCCGCGCCATCCGCGTCACCTGTCGGGGCGCCGGGACGGGCACCGCCGGCAGCACGGGAGGGGGGATTTGCGCCGACCCCGCCACCCTCCCCGCGATGGATGCCTGGCTGGCGGCAGCCAACCCGCCCGAGAACCAACGGCCCGGCTGGAGGGTGCGCTACGACGCGTGGGGACGCCTGGTGGGCGAGACCCCCACGAACACCATCACCGGCCTGCCCGAGGGCGTGGACACCTGGATGACGCGCTGCGAGTACCTGTGGTCGATCAGCCCGACCCTGGGCTCGACCAATCTCGGCACCCTGCGGGAGCACCTCGAGCAGCGCGGCCGCTGACGCACCCACCCGGCCCCGCTTGTGGCATCATCCCCTGCATGAGCATCCACATCGGAGCGCGGCCGGGGGAGATCGCCGAAACCGTCCTGCTGCCGGGTGACCCCAGGCGGGCGCGGTTCATCGCCGAGCGCGTGCTCGAGAGCGCGACCTGCTACAGCGAGGTCCGCGGCATGTGCGGCTTCACCGGCACATGGGGGGGCCGCCGGGTCTCGGTCCAGGGCACCGGCATGGGCGTCCCCTCGATCTCGATCTACGTCCACGAGCTGGTCCACGACTACGGGGCCAGGACCCTGGTCCGCGTCGGGACCTGCGGCTCGATCCAGCCGGACCTCCAGCTGGGGGACGTGGTCCTGGCCATGTCGGCGTCGACCGACTCGGCGGTCAACCGCCTCCACTTCGGCGGCCGCGACTTCGCCCCGACCGCGACGTTCTCCCTGCTCGACGCGGCCTACCATGCCGCCCTACGACGCGGCACCCGGGTCCGGGTCGGCAGCGTCTACACCACCGACAGCTTCTACCACGCCGACCCCGACTACTGGCGGCCCTGGGCCGCCCACGGCATCCTCGCCCTGGAGATGGAGACCGCGGTCCTCTACACCCTGGCAGCCCGGCACGGGGTCGAGGCGCTGACCATCCTGACCGTCACCGACGATCTGCTCACCGGCGCGGCCGCGTCGGCCGAGGAGCGCGAGACCGCGGTCCTGGAGATGGTCGCGCTCGCCCTCGAGTGCAGCGGCTGAGCCCGGCGGACCGCGGCCGAGCCAGCCCGGGCCCGCCTCAGGCGCGGGCCACCCGGTTGCGCCCCAGGCCCTTGGCCCGGTACAGGGCCTGGTCGGCCAGGCGGAGCAGGCCCTCGACGTCCTCCACCTCGGGGGAGTAGCCGGCCACGCCGACGCTCACCGTCTGCCTCACGCGTGCCCGGCCGCAGTCGCAGGGCTCCTGCTCGATCATCTCCCTCAGCCTCTCGCCGAGCACCACCGCGTCCTCGGTGCCGACGTTCGTCAGGAGGATCCCGAACTCGTCCCCGCCCAGGCGCGCCAGGAGGTCCACCTCGCGAACGCATGTCTGGAACCGCTCCGCCACGCACCGCAGCACGCAGTCGCCGGCATCGTGACCGTGGGTGTCGTTGACCGGCTTGAAACCGTCGAGATCCAGCAGCAGCGCCGAGAGCTGGACCTTGAACCTCCTCGCCCGCCGGATCTCCAGGGCGGCCCGCTCGAAGAAGGCGCGACGATTCGCCAGGCCGGTCAGCTCGTCGGTCATGGCCAGCCTCTCCAGCTGGGCGTTCAGCTGACGGATCTTCTCCTGCGACCACTTCTGCTCGACGATCGTCCAGGTGACGTCGGCCACGTAGGAGACGAGCCTGACGTGGCTCTCGTCGTAGTCTGAGGCCCTGTTGCCGACGCCGAGGATGGCCACCACGCGCCCCGAGCGGAGGACCGGGACGACCAGCTCGCGGGTCACCGTCGCGTGCCCCTCGGGCATCCCCTTCCGGTGTGGCAGGGCCGCGTAGTCGTTGTGGATGACGGGCCGCCGCTGGTGGAAGGCGTCCACCCAGACACCCGCCCGGCTGATCGGGTAGTGCAGGCCCTCCCCCTCCGCCACGCAGAAATCCGCAGTGGTCCGCGTGGACCAGGCCTGGAGCTGGAGGGTCTCCTGGTTCTCGCCCACGAAGTGGTAGAAGCCGATGGGGCTCTCGGTCAGCTCGCCGATGTCGTCGAGGGCCTTCTGCATCAGCTCGCCCAGGGAGTGAGCCGCCGCGAACTCCCACAGCTCGAGGCGCAGCCGGGTGAGGGCCTCCGCCTGCCTCAGCTCGGTGACGTCGCGCACCATGGACATCGCGTGGGGCTCGCCGGCCAGGTCGAGGACCTCCCCCGAGTAGAGCCCGACCACCCTCCTGCCGGACCTGCTCCGGAAGCTCATCTCCCGGTCGCGGACTGCGCCCTCTTCCCGCAGCTCGGCAATCACCTGCTGGCGGTCCGCAGGGTTGTCCCAGACCCACAGGCTGTCGACGGTGTGGGAGAGGCACTCCTCGCGCTCGAACCCGCTCAGGCGGCAGAAGCCCTCGTTGACCTCGACGATGGACCCGTCGCCCAGGTGGGAGATGAGGATGGCATCCGGGCTGGAGTGGAAGGCCTTGAAGAACTTCTCCTCGCTCAGCCGGACCGCCTCCTCGGCCCGCATGCGCTCGACCAGCCTGCCCACCCGTTCGGCGACCGTGTCGATGAGGAGCCGCTCCTCCCTGAGGAAGGGCCCCTCGTCGGCAAGGGGCCTCTCCTCCAGGTAGCAGACCTCCACGGCCCCCATCCGGATGCCCCCGAGCTCGACCTCGCGCGCCTGCTTCCACGGCGTGTCGCGGTAGTTGCCCGTGCTGTAGGTGCGCCCCTCGCAGGTGATCCGGGCGCACGCCGCCTCCGGGAACCGGCAGGCGGTTGGCAGGAGCTCGACGATCTCCTGCAGGACCCGGGTCAGAGGCACGTCGGGCCTGCTGCCCACCTCGGCGATCGCGTACAGGCAGTTCAGCTCCTTGACCCGTTCCCCGAGCTCGCGCGACAGATGACGCAGCGCCTCCTCGGCCTGCTTGCGCTCGGTGATGTCGCGGAAGACGCCGAACGCTCCCTGGTAGGCGCCAGCCGCGTCGAGCTGTGGCGTGGCGGTCACCAGGATCTCCCGTCGCAGGCCGTCCGGACGGACGATCGTCAGCTCGTACGTGGACCTCACGTTCCGCCGTCGCTGCTCGGTTTGAGCCACGACCCTGGCCCAGGAGTCGGGCTCCACGAACTCCGCCAGGCTGCGACCCACCAGACGCCCGGGCGGGACCCCCAGCAGCTCCTCGGCCGCCGGGTTGGCAAACAGGAAGACCTCGTTGACGTCGACGACCCCGGTGCCTTCGCCCTGGCTGGCGACCAGGGTCCGAAAGCGGCTCTCGCTCTCCCGGAGCTCCCCCTCGATCCGTTCCCGGCCGGCGATCTCCCGGCTCAGGTCGACCACGAGGCGGTTGTTGACCATCAGCACCAGGCCGAAGGTCATGGCGACGGACAGCGCCGAGTAGGCCATGATCGACAGCGTGTCGTGGGCACCGGCGTGGAAGAGGTCCGCAGGCGGAGGCAGGAGGAGGTCGACGGGAACCCGCACGACGCTCACCAGGCCGAGGACGACGAACACCATCCCCACGCCCCGGGTGACGGAGCGCATCTCGCGCCCGACCCGCCCCAGCATGAGCCAGGCGCCCTGCCAGCAGATCGCGGCCAACCCGAGGGACAGCAGGATGTTGCGGGTCTTAAGGTCGGGCTGGACGAGCACGAAGTACCCGTGCGCCGCCGTGAACGCCCCGATCAGGATGACGTTGTGGAGCTGCGGCCCCCTCCTGTCGACGAACCGCTCCAGGCCGACGTAGAGCAGGACCGTGCCGGCGACGACCAGGGCGTTGCTCGCGGTCATGGAGACGAGGTCCGGCACCCTGCCGCGCTGGGTGACCAGCATCACCGCGGCGAGCTGCATCACGAAGTCGGCGACCCAGTAGCCCAGGCCCGAGAAACGCGCCCGGTTCCGGGCCCAGAGGGCAGCGAGGACGGCGGCGCAGAGAGCGCAGCTCGCGGCGTGGCAGACGAGCACCGTCCCCATGTCGAGCGTGCTCACGTCCCGCCTCCCCGGCCCTGCTGGCGGCCTCCCTGTGTGCTCACGGTACTCTGCCCACCCCCATCTTGCCCCTGGGCGGCGGCCCCGTCAACGCCGGTGCCGCCACAGCGGGTGCCAGCCTCGCGCCCTCGGCAGTCCCGGGTTGCAGATCCCCGAGGGGACGAGCCCGCGACCTCGCCGCGAGCCCGGTGGAGGGCCGTGTCGGCCGACTCGCCGGGGCCGCGGGCCCGGCACCCGCTCGGGCTCGACCGCGAGCAGATCCAGGGGCGAGGGCAGCGGCCCACCTTCCGGCTCGTGCCCCTCCCGGGCCCACGACCGCAGGACGGCGCCCGCCGCGTTGACAACCTCCGAGGGCACGAGCACAGTGGCCCGGTCACGGGAGGTGCGCATGACCCCGCCCCGCTCGTTCCT
>CAYTJW010000416.1:0-5265 GCA_964438135.1 uncultured Thermoanaerobaculia bacterium | reverse complement strand
CTCGGCGCGGGCGCGGGCGAGGTCGTCGAGGCGCGGGGCCCAGACCTCGTGCGCGACCAGGACCTGGTCGAGGAACTGGCGGGCCGCGGCCGGGGGGACGTTCTGGTCCGGGGTGGCGGCGAGCAGGGCCTCGGCACGCTCCTCGGCGAGCCACTCGGGCCGGTCGGGCGGACCCTCGAAGGCGGCCAGGTAGGAGTCCTCCACCAGCAGCGGCTCCTCCCTGCCCTGGCGGACGGTGACGAGGTGGTAGCGCAGGCGGAGCAGGAGCAGGGCCGTGCGCCGGCTGACGGCGCGGGTGCGGATGGCGCCGCCGCGGCGGGCGACCGAGTCGGCCTGGGGGTCGCATACGTGCCAGGTCAGACACTCCAGACGTTCCTCTGGCGGAGCGCGAGTCGGGGTAGGGGCATGCGGCGCGGGAGGTCGAGCGGTGGGGTCGACGAGAGCGGGGCGCTGGGCGCCCTGGTGGGAAGGCCTCCGCCGTGGTCAGCGACTGGTCTCGGATGGTGGCTGCGCCGCGCCGGGGGCCCCACCATCGCGGAGCGACGGGCCGCCGGCGAGCGGGCGCTCGCGCTGGCGACCTCCAGGGCCGGGGCAGGCAGTGGGTAAAGTGTCGGGAGTGCCTGACCTGGCACGGATGACGGGTGGTAGACTCCAGCCGTGGGAAAGGAAATCCCTATCCCTCAGTGGGGCGGTTATCATGGATCAGAGTGAGGAGACAAACTCCCGTGCTTCATAATCTGGACAGCCAGGCGATGCCCTCGGAGGGCTAATGACAGAAGGGGTAGTGTGGCGCTCACGGCCCGTCTTCGTTTCGTCGACGTTTCGTGACATGCACGCCGAGCGTGATCACTTGCGACACATTGTGTTTCCTGCTCTGGAAGAGCGCATGGAGGAGCGGTTTCATCACCTGGAACCAATCGACCTGCGGTGGGGAGTGGAGACCATCTCGACGCCGGAGCAAGAGGCGAAGGAGCTGCTCGTCCTCAAGGTCTGCCTTGCTGAGATCGAGCGGAGCCGGCCGTTTCTTGTCGGCCTGTTGGGCGATCGCTACGGATGGACTCCGCCGGGAGGACGGATTCAGGCGGCTGTCGATGAGGCGGGATTCAACACCGACCTGGCCGGCAAGAGCGTGACCGCGCTGGAGATCGAATTCGGTGTGCTCTCTCGCCCAGAACAGTGCCGACGCAGTCACTTCTATCTTCGTGACCCGCTTCCCTACAGCAAGATGGACCCTGAGACCGCCGCTCAGTACTCGGATGCCTTCTCTCCCGACCCGGAGGAGCGCGCTCGCCACTCCGAGCTCATCGCTCTGAAGGACCGCCTTTCCAGGACACTCCCCGGCCGCGTGCATGCATACGCAGCAGGCTGGAACGGGGAGGAGCGAAGGGTCACCGGCTTGGAATCATGGGGTAGTCGCGTACTGGAGGATCTCTGGGCAGACATCGACCAGGAAACCCGGGAGTTTGCAGGCGAATCGCCCGCAAGCTGGCAGGAGGCAGAGCGGCGCGCGATCGATGATCGTCTCGAGATGCTGTGCCGCGATTACCAAGGCCGCACGGACCTGCTTGCGGAACTGCAGTCGTTCGCCCTTTCTGGTGCTGCAACCGGATCGGCGTGGGGCTTGTGCCTGACGGGCTCACCCGGTTCGGGCAAGAGCGCGCTGTTGGCGCGGTTGGCGCGTGATCTCCGCCGCCATGAGGGTGCGTTGATCCTCACACACATGGCCGGGATCAGCCCGCGGTCAACCAGGGTCGACAGCGTTCTGCGTCGCTGGACAGAGGAGCTGGCTGTCTCCCTCAGGTTGCCCGATCCCGCGCCCGGCTGCGAAACCGCGGAAGACCTCGAGAGGGAATTCGCCCGACTCCTCTCGCTTGCATCCCGGCAACGGCGTGTCGTGTGTCTGCTCGACGCTGTCGACCAGTTTGAGCGGACCACGACGGCAACGCACCTCACCTGGTTGCCGCGGGCGTGGCCCGAAGACGCTCGCCTGATCGTCACCGCTGTCCCGGGCACCGAGAGCACAGCCATGGCTGACCGAACGGGAGTTCAGGTCAGGGACCTTGCACCGCTGACAGCGAGGGAAGCCGGTGCGATCGCGGATGCCCTCTGCGCGCGCTACCACAAGACCTTGCCGCCCGAGGTCCGAGACATGCTGTTGTCCACGGCACGGGCGGACGGGACAAGAGCGTCCGAGAATCCCCTCTGGCTCAGCCTCTCGACCGACGAGCTCCTGCTTCTGGACGAAGATGACTTCGCGCGTGCCGAACGGCAGTTTGCCGGGTCTGGCGAGCAGAAGCTCCATGCCCTGCTGCTCGACACCGCCGGCCGGCTGCCGGCCGAAGTGGCGACTCTCTACGAGTACCTCTTGGAGCGGAATGAAAGAGCGCACGGTCTCGCGTGGGCCAGGAGCTTCGCCGCACTCATCGCCACGAGCCGGGCGGGGTTGCGCGAGGGGGACTTGGCGGCGCTCGTGCCGGAAGAGGCAGGCACTCACTGGGACCCGTTGCGTTTTGCGGCCCTGCGACGCAGCTTTCGCGGTCACCTTGCGCACCGGGGGGGGTTGCTTCAGTGGGACTTCGTCCACGCTCAGATGCGCGTCGCAGTTGCGCTGCGGTATCTTCCCACCGAGGCTGAGCGCCGCCGTCTGAACACGGTCATTGCCAACCACTTGGAGTCAATCCCGCGTTCCGACGCCATGCGCCAGACGGAGCTGATGGTCCATCTGATCGGCGCGCGAGACTCGTCGCGCGCTGCCCGGCTCTATGCGGACATGGGTCTCCTGCCCGAGGAACTGGCGGGGGCCACCCACGCTCTGGCTGCAGCAGTCGCCGTGGGCCAGAACAGCGATCCCAATGCCAGCCTCGAGTGGGTTCGCGAGCTTCTTCAACAAACCGGCCTCGCACCGGACACGCTTGGCCATCTCTGCCATCGCTTCACATTCGATCTCAGCAACGGTCTGAAAGAGGCGCGGCTGGCAACGCGGCTCGCACTGCTGCGAAGCGCCAGCGAGGCGCTCGGGCGGTTGGTCAGCTTCGATCCCGCAAGCGCAGCCTGGCAGCGGGATTGGGCAGTGAGCCATAGCCTGATCGGGGACTTGCTCGTAGCCCAAGGGGACTCGGGGGCGGCGCTGGAGGCCTACCGCGAGGGCTGTGCCCTCTTTGACCGCCTGCTCAGCAAGGACAGCGACAACCCTCTTCTCCAGCAGGATGCCTCAATAGTGTACGGCCACATCGGCGAGGCGCTCCTTTCCCAAGGGCTCCATGAGGCTGCGCTCAAGGCCGATCAGAAAGCCATGGTGCTGTTGGTCGTCTTGACTCACAACAGACCCACCGATCTTCCGTTGCAAGCACTGCTTGCGGACGCCTACTGCAGGTTTGGCCACGCGCACCTGATCGCTGGAAAGAGCGCAGCGGCGGTCCAGCCCTACAGGGACGGTCTTGCCATACTCGAGCGCTGTGCAGCGCTGGAGCCCGGCAACGAGCGGTGGCAAGCCGAGTTGGCGGGCTGCCAGATGGGCTTGGGCGACGCTGTCGGCAGTTGCGGCGATGGCCGGGCTGCCATGAGTGCGTATCACAGCGCCCTGGCCATTGCAGAGCGCCTGGTCGCCTCTGATCCGGGAAACGCGCGCCGACGACATCTTCTTTCAGAAGCGCATGCCAGACTCGGCCGTTTGCTGGTCTCGTTCGGAGATGCCGGGGCAGCCGCGGATGCCTGTCGACAGGCTGTTGTGGTCGCAGAACGTCTCACCGTGGACGATCCGTACAACGCGGAGTGGCAACGCGCCCTGGCGGAGAAGCACGTCATGTTGGGTGATGCGCTCCTCGCCCAGGGGAACGGAGCGGGTGCCGCCACAGCCTTCCAGCAGAGTCTCGTCGTCTTCGAGCGTCTTGTCGCAACCGACCCCGCCAACGAGAGTGCCCAACGCGATCTGGGTGTCTCGTTCCAGCGAATGGGAGACGCCTGCGGTGCCCAGAGAGATATCTCGGTCGCTCTCGTCTTCTACGAGAAGGCGCATGCGATCTTCGAACGGCTGGCCGCCTCGGACCTGGCCAGCCCGGCCCGGCAGGTGGACCTCGCGCACAGCCACGACAAGATCACCGACGGCCTGGTTGCGGCGGGGAAGCACCGAGAGGCAATCCAGTCTTGCATGAGAGCTTGCGCCATCCACGAACGGCTGTTCACTTCGGCAATATGCGACGCTTTCAGCTTCCTCCAGTTTTCGAGGAGCATTCAGAGGCTGAGTGAGATGCTGACGGCCCAGGGCAAAGCACCGGCGGCGGCAGAGATCAGGCGCAACGGCGAAGCCCTGATAGAGCGGGTAGCTGCAAGCCAGCTTGCCAACCTGGAACTCCAGAATGCCATCTTCTTCAGCCACGTCAACACCGGCGACAGGCTGTTTGGACAGCAGAACGGTCCCGCCGCGCTGCGAGCATTCGAGAAGGGGCTGGCCATTGCCCTGCGTCTGGCCGACTCTGATCCCGGCAACCGTCAACACCAGCGCGACCTCGCTGCCTGTTACGCGAGAATCGGGGACACTCTGCTCGCTCTGAGGGACATCTCCAGGGCGTCCGACGTCGTTGGAAAGGCTCATACCATCTTCGAGCGGCTTGTGGCGACTGAGCCTCAGGACCCGGGGCTCCAGCGCGAGCTTGCCGCCAGCTACGAGAGAATCGGGGAGGTCCTGCTAGCCCAGGGCGACACTTCTGGTGCGTTCGATTCCGCCGCCAGGGCGAATGCCATCTTCGAGCACCTGGCGACTGCAGAGCCGCTGAATCCGGAGATGCAGCGCAGCCTCGTCGTGTCCCACTACAAGATGGGTGCGATCTGCCAGCAGCGACGGGACCATCGGGCAGAAGAACACCATATTGCCCGTTGCCACCAGATCCTCCGCGACATGCGCGCGGCGGGAATGCGACTGGATCCCGGGCTGGCAGGTCTACTCAGTCAGCTCGAACAGTACCTCGGCCATTAGGTGCCTCCTCGACAAGTCGCCGTTGGCATTGGGTGCGGCTCTTCTTGAGCATGCTTCATGTTTCTCACAAGGAACAGGTTGACCTGGTCTTCGGCTGTTGCTGCCGAGAGGCGTCTCGGGCGATAGCTGCAGGCTGACGGTGGACTGGGCGATAGCCCTGGGTCTGCCTCGAGGGGAGAGCGGCACGTGCGGCGCAGGACTTCGAGACCTTCTACGAGCAACGCCGCGCGACTCCTGCGGAGGAGCCGGCACGGGGTGAGATCCTGGTGCTGAGCATCGACGGCAAGGGCGTG
>CAYTJW010000415.1:0-5290 GCA_964438135.1 uncultured Thermoanaerobaculia bacterium | reverse complement strand
GGCGTGGCGGGCCGCGTCCTCGGCCCGCCGCTCGGTCCGCTCGAGGTGCTTGGCGACCGCGTCGCGCAGCGCCGTGGCCACGGTCAGCGACCGGTAGCAGTGGTCCTGCCCCTCGACGATGCGCCACGGCGCGGCCCCGGTCGAGGTGCGGCGGACGACCTGCTCGGCCACGGCGATGAAGCGGTCGTACCGCTGCCAGTTCTCCCAGTCGGTGGCCGACACCCGCCAGCTCTGCAGGGGGTCGGCCTCGATCGCCTTCAGCCGCACCTTCTCGGCCCGCTTCGACAGGTGCATCCAGAACTTGAGGATCAGGGCGTTGTCGTCGGTCAGCAGCTTCTCGAAGGCCAGGATCCGGTCCAGCCGCCGGTCGAGCTCGGCGTCGTCGATCCGCTCGTAGACCCGGTCCACCAGCGGCCGCGAGTACCAGGCGGAGAGGAACACGCCGACCCGGCCGTTGGCCGGCAGGTCGCGCCAGTAGCGCCAGTACTCCGGCCGCTCGCGCTCCTCGTCGGACGGCTCGCCGTAGGCGCGGGTCTCGACCCAGCGGGGGTCCATCCACGAGTTGAGGAGGTTGACCGTCTCGCTCTTGCCGGCGCCGTCGATGCCGGCGAACAGGACGATGACCGGGAACGGCGCCCGCCGGAGCTTCTGCTGCGTCTCGACGAGCTCGGTGCGCAGTGCCGGCTCGAGCTCCTCGTAGACCTTCTTGTCGACCTTCCGCCCGCACTCGGCTGTCCTGAACATCGCGCCTCCTGTCCCCGCCCCGCTGCCCGCGGCAACCGCCCCCCGCGCTACCTCGGCTGCAACCCCTGGTACAGCGCCCGCACCTCGGCGTTGGCGTCGTCGAGCCACTGGTCGCGGGCCACGGCGCGGTCGCGGGCGACGAGCTCCTGCCGCTGCCGCTCGGTGCACTCGCACTGGTAGCCCTCGGGCCACTGCACGAACATCCCGTCGACCCAGACCACCGCCGGCTCGCAGCCGCGGCGCAGGAAGGGCCCGCCGACCTCGTCCTCGAACACCCCGTCGCAGCCCGGCGAGGCGAGCAGGAAGTGGCCCCCGTCCGCGCTCACCGCGTAGGCCAGGGGCTGCCCCCACGGGTCGACCGGCGGCAGCTCGTCGGCGTAGGCCGGCACCAACAGGTCCTCGAGCCCGCCAACGGTGCCGCCCGCCGGGCCGGGGTAGACCCTGTGCTCCGCGGCGTAGGCCTCGACCGCGAGCGCCACCTGCCGCATGTCGGCCGAGAGCGACTTCCACGCCCGGTTGTTGGCGGCGCTGCGGACCACCGGGCAGCCGAGGCCGAGGCCGGCGGCCAGGAGGCCGGCGGCGAGGGGCGCCGCCGGCCACGTCCCCCAGCCGGCCGGGGCTCTCACTCGAGCACCGGCACGGTGGTCGGGTCGGAGGTGCCGTTGTCGACCACCGACCCGAAGGCCCACACCCGGCCCCCGGGCGTGGTGACCTCGACCGTGGCGTAGCCGATGTCCTGGCTGCCCGCGCCGGCGGCCGAGAAGACGTTGTTCCACTGGTACGCCTGGCCGCCGGGCACGGTGCGGGTCAGCGGCGAACCGACCGCCGCCCCGCTGGCGCCGCGCAGGGTGACGCGCACCGCGCAGTCGCCCGCGCCCAGGTTGAGCACCCCCAGGTTCGAGCGGAAGGCGCTCGAGGCCTTCAGCATCGGGATCACGCCGACCTCGCCGGCCGCGACCGCGTCGCGCGTCGCCACCGCCGGCAGGAACTGGCCGAAGGTGCCGCTCGCGCCCTGGTTGTACGTGCGGGCGACGGCATACACCGGCGTCGCCGAGCTCAGGGCCACCGTGCCCTTGGCCTGGGCCGAGGCCGAGTAGCCGAACAGGCTGACCAGGATGTCCTGCCACTCGACGGTGTCGCCGGCCCCCAAGACGTGGTTGCGCACCACCGGCGCCGAGCCGTCCTCGGGGGTGAAGGTGAGGACGAGGTTGACGGCGCTGGCCGAGCGGTTGACCGCGGCGACGTTGGTCCGCCAGGCCGACCCCTGCGCCCCGGGCGCGTGCGCCACGCCGGTCACCAGCTGGACCCCGGCCGGCGGGTCGACCACCGCCGGCACCGTGGTCGGGTCCGAGGTGACGTTGTCGACCACCGAGCCGAAGGCCCACACCCGCGCGCCCGCGGTCTCGACCTCGACGGTGGCGTAGGCAGAGTCCTGGCTGCCGGCGCCGGCGGCGGTGAAGACGTTGTTCCACTGCCCGTACTCGCCCGGCGGCACGTCGCGGGTCAGGGTCGAGCCGACCTGGCTGCCGCCGGCGTCGAACAGCCGCACCGCCACGGTCGCGGTCGCGTCGCCGACGTTGAGCACGCCGAGGTTGGAGCGGAAGGCGCTCGAGGCCTTGAGCAGCGGGATGACGCCGACCTGGCCCGAGGTCTGGGCCTGCGCCTGGTCGACCGCCGGCAGGTACTGGCCGAAGGTGCCGGCCGCCCCCTGGTTGAAGGTCCGGGCCACGGCCACCACGTCCTGGTCGGACTCGAGGCGGACGGTGCCCTTGGCCGCGGCGGAGTCCGCCACGCCGAACAGGCTGACCAGGATGTCCTGCCACTCGACGGTGGCGCCGGCACCGAGGTTGACGCTGCGCTCGACCGCGGCGCCGCCGCCGTCTGGCGTGTAGCGCAGGGCCAGCGTGGTCGCCGACGCGCCGCGGTTGACGGCGGCGACGTTCGAGCGCCAGGCCGACCCCTGCGCCCCCGGGGCGTGGGCCACGCCGGGCACGTCGAGGGTGGTGCCGCCGCCCGAGCCGCCGACGGTGATGGTGCCGTCGTCGGAGCAGACGGCCGCGTCGGCGGGCCAGGTCACGACCAGACCCCAGTCGTAGTCCCCGGCCGCGGCGTAGGCGTGGCTCGCGTTCTGCTGCATGGCCACCCCGCCGTCGCCGAAGGACCACACGTACAGCGGGGTCGAGAGGCAGCCGGAGGCGGTCACGGTAGCGGCGAAGGAGACCGGGGCGCCGACGGCGGCCGAAGCCGGCACCGACGCCGAGCAGCTCACCTGGCAGCCGCCGCCGCCGGTGACGGTGATGGTGACGCTGGCGGTGTCGGTGGCGCCGGCGGCGTCGGTCACGGTCAGCCGCGCGGTGAAGGTGCCGGCGACGGCGTAGGTGTGGGTCGGGCTCTGCTGGCTGGAGTGGGCGCTCGAGTCGCCGAAGTCCCAGTCGTAGCCGTACGGCGGGACGCCGTTGCTGGCCGAGCCGGTGAAGGTCACGGTCAACGGCGCCGGGCCGGAGGTGGGGCTGGCCGAGGCGCTGGCGGTGAGGGAGGGGGTGGCCGCGCAGAGGTCCTCGGCGCTCAGGGTGAGCGAGCTCGAGGTCAGCGCGAGCGAGCCGACCGTGCG
Organism: uncultured Thermoanaerobaculia bacterium; assembly: GCA_964438135.1. GTDB lineage: Bacteria > Acidobacteriota > Thermoanaerobaculia > Thermoanaerobaculales > Sulfomarinibacteraceae > CAYTJW01. Next base: position 1,935 of record CAYTJW010000415.1, on the reverse strand, counting down.
GTCGCCGGCGGTCGCCACGATGCCGCTGGGGAAGGCGGCCGCGCTGGTGCTCGCCACCGTCACCGCGGCGCTCGCGGCCGTCGCCGTGGCCTGGCCGACGCAGGCGCAGCTCGCGGCCGCGCCGCTCGCGTCGAGGGTCGCCGCCCAGGTGTCCTCGCCGCCGGCGCCGAAGGAGCGGGTCGAGCCCGCCACCAGCAGCTCGTCGGCCGCGACCTTGGCGGCGGCGTCAACGGGGACCCCGCGCCACAGCAGGGGCTGCCGGCCGGGGCGGAGCGGCCAGACGATGGCGCCCGCCCGCCCGGCCAGCTCCAGGCTGTCGTCGGCCGGCCCGCCGTAGCTGCGCTGCCACGTCACCCCGCCCGACGAGTCCAGCTTGGCCAGCCAGCCGTCCTGGCCGCCGGCGCCGAACGAGTCGCTCTGGCCCACCAGCAGGTAGCCGCCGGCGGCGTCGGGCAGGGCGTAGGCCTCGTCGTCGCCGGCGCCGCCGTAGGTCTTCGCCCAGGTCACCGCTCCCGCGCTGGACAACCTGAGCACCCAGGAGTCGGCGCCGCCGGCGCCGTAGGACTCGGTGTAGCCGCTCATCAGGTAGCCGCCGGAGGGGTCCTCGAGGGCGAAGCCGTAGTCGTCGGCCGGGCCGCCGTAGCGCTTCTGCCACTCGACGGCCCCGGTCGGGCCGAGCTTGACCAGCCAGGCGTCCGAGGTCGGGTCGCCGCCCGGGACCTCGGTCGCGATCGCGCCCTGCGCCAGCCAGCCGCCGTCGGCGGTGGGGATCACACCCACCAGGAGCTCGTCGTCGGCGCCGCCGTAGGCCTGCTGCCACTCCACGCCGCCGCTCGCGCTGAGCTTGAGCAGCCAGCCGTCGCTCCCCTCCAGGCTGGCGTCGGCGCGGGAGCCGACGACCATGAAGCTGCCGTCCGCGAGCGGCATGGGGAAGCCGAACACGGCGTCGCTGCCCGCGAGCTCCTGCTGCCAGGAGATGTTGCCGGAGGCGTCGAGCCGCATCACGGTCAGGGTGACGGTGAAGGCGGGCAGCTCGTAGCTGGCGCCGGCGAGCAGGAAGCCGCCGCCCGCCAGGGGCACGGCGGTCACGAAGCCGACCCCGAAGGAGCCGTAGCTCTTCTGCCACTGGATGGCGCCGCTCGAGTCGAGCTTGACCAGCCAGAAGGTGGCGTCGAAGACGCTCGCCGGGGAGGTGCCGGCAACGACGAAGCCGCCGTCCGCGGTCGGCGCGACCTCCGCCATGGTCACCGCGGCCCCGCCGTAGCTCTTCGCCCACTGCACGGCGCCGGCCGAGCTGAGCTTGAACAGCGCCGGGGTCATGGCGCCGGCCGAGCTGACCTCGCCCGACCAGCCGCCGAAGACGTAGCCGCCGTCGCCGGTCTGGTCGAGCGGCGAGAAGGCGTCGTCGGCGCCCGTGCCGAAGCTCCTGACCCAGCTCGAGGCCAGGTCCGCCCCCTGGCCGCTCGCCGCGACCGTCATCAGGCCCAGCCACGCCAGGCCGACCACCGTCACCCAGGACACCGCCGTCCGCGCGCTGCTCCTCATCTCGAGACCCCTTTCGCGACCGTCTCCCCGTCCCTGGTCGGTCGCCTGCAGAGAAAGAAACCGACGCGGGCGCGCCGAGCTTCCTCGCACCGTCACGCCCCTCCCCCGGCCTCCTCAGCCGGCGGCTGCTCCATCTCGCGACTGGCCTGCTCGGCCCACGCCGTGATGGCGGCCTCCAGACCGGACAGGCCGAGCCTGGCCTCGAGCGAGGCGCCGTCGACCGAGAGCGAGTGCTCGAGCACCAGGCCGTGCCCCGCCGCCCGCTCGGCCTGGGCGTCCAGCCAACCCCGCAGCGCCCCCTCGAGCGCCGCGGCGGCGGCCGCGTCGACCGCCTCCAGCGCCAGCTCGCCCTCCACCGCGTCGACCGACACGACCCGGGCGCGCGCCCCC
>CAYTJW010000414.1:0-5297 GCA_964438135.1 uncultured Thermoanaerobaculia bacterium | reverse complement strand
GCACGACGCCAGCACCGGCGTGATCACCGCCGCCGAGGACTCGACCGGGAGGCGCGTCGAGTACGCGTACGCTCAGGGCCGCCTCACTTGCGTCACACATCCGGTGGTGCGACTCGACGGCGACCGGGAGACCGAGGTCGGCGCGCCGCAGGAGAAGTACACCTTCGCGGCGGTGCCGGGCGACCCACCGAGCCTGGCGTTCCGGCTCGACCTGGGGGCGCGGATCTGCTCCGTGCACGAGGCAACGAGCGCTGTGCCGCCTGATCGCACTACCCTGACCGCGACCTGGGGCCCCGGCGCCCCGCAGCGAGTCGAACAGCTGTGCACGGGCGAGATCTGCCGCACGGTGGCCTTCGTCGATTCAGACCTCGGTCGCCAACGACACGTCACAGACGCCGCGGGCAGCACGCTGTACCTGGCCCTCGACGACCTGGGTCGGATCACAACGTCTCGTGACCACGATCTCGAGGCAGTGACCTCGTACACCTACCTCGACGGCAGCCGCGACCCTCTGGTGGGCCACGAGGTGCTGCCGACTGGGGAGGAGCTCGAGTCCGTGTGGGGAGCGAGCTCCCCATCCGGCCGGCCTCGTCGGACCTGGTGGAACCTCCTGACCAGCTTCGACCGGCCCGCTCCGGGTGGGGACCCGCCTGAGCCGCTGATGACCCTGTACAGCTACCAGGGCGACACCGACCTGGTCACGCGGGTCGTCCTCCCGGGTGGTCGCAGCAGCACTGTCGACCGGTCGGCGGAGATGGCGGCGACGAGCCCGAAGCGGGTCATCACCGACCCCGAGGGACGGGTGGTGGAGGAGCAGCTCGACCGCCTCGGCCGGGTAGTGGGCGAGCTGACGTTCGGGCGGTATCTGACGGAGTACGAGTATGACGACGCGACGACCGGCGGTGGTGAGGTGGAGAGCATCACGCCGCCCGCCTCCGACAACCTGGCCTTGCCTGGATCCTCCCGGGTCACCAGGGTCACCTATGACGCCCACGGCCACCCGAGCGAGGTGCGGTCGCCGGGGTCCCGCGCCGACCAGGGCGAGGTGGTGCACCGCATCACTCACAATGCGCTCGGCTGGCTGCTCCTCGAGACCACTGACGGCGAGCTCGACAGTGACTCGTATACCTTCGACTATGCCGGTCGACTGGTGCTGGAGAGGCATGGTCAGGGCGCGACCTCGTACTCCGTCGACCACATCACCTCGAGCTCGGGGTTGCTGCTGGAGTCTCGGGCGCGCTCCGCGGACCGGACAGAGTCCAGGACCGTCCGCTACGCGTGGGGCGTCAACGAGGACGGCAGCGGCGCGAGCGACGGCCTGCTGCGCTCGGTCACCGTCATGGAGACCGGTCGCGAGCAGCGGTGGCGCTACGACCCGAGGCGGCGCCCGACCCTTCACCGGGTCAAGGCGGCGGACGGGGTCTGGCTCGGCACCGAGCTGCGCTACGACCGGCAGGACGACCTGCCAACCCTGGTCGTGCCGCCCCGGCGGGCGGACGGCGTCGAGCGCGCGACAGCCTTCGGGTACGACGGCCTGGGCCGCGAGAGGACGGCCACGGACCCGCTCCGTCGGCGCCTGGTCACCGAGTACGACGCCTCCGGCCGGGTCTGGCGGCGAGCACTGGAGGCCCCGGATGGGGTCGTCTGGCGGCGGGAGAGCTTCTCGTACAACCAGGCGGACCAGGTGCTCCAGCACACCCTCGAGGCGGTGCGCGACGGGGGAGAGGACCGGGTCACCCGCTTCGCCTACCAGGCGAGCTCGCCGCTCCTCGAGAGATCCGTGGACCCCGTGGGTCGCGAGGTGGCGCTGGCGTACGACAGCGCCGGGCAGGAGCGGGAGCGGACCCTGCCCGACGGCACGCGAATTACGACCAGTTACTGGCCGAGCGGCCTGCCGGCGTCGTGGACCGAGCACCCCGCCTGGCCGGGCCCGGGTGACCCGTCCTCGTACTCGAGCGGGGTGTCGTACGACGGTCGCGGCCGGCCGGTGGTGGAGACCCTGCCGGGTGGGCGTTCGAGCCGGCTGGCGTACGACGCCCTCGGTCGTCTCCGCTCCCGCAGCGACCCGGGGGAGACGACGGGTCGGTTGACGTTCTGGCGCCGGAGCCCGCTCGGCCGGAGGGTCGAGCTGACCAGCTCGCACCAGCCCCGTCAGGTCACCGTGCTGGATGCCGACGGCCTCGTGCTGTCCATCGAGGAGGACCTGTCCGGGCTCGCCTCGGCGTGCGGGGAGGGCGAGCACGGGCCGTACACCTCACTGACGACCTACGATCTCGCGGGCCGTCCGACCAGCGTCTGCAGTGGTGGGGTGACGACCGCCTACGCCTGGGAGGCCGACGGCACGCTGCAGTCCGCTGACCTCCCGGGCGCCGCCCGCCACCACTACTGCCGCGACGACGCGGGCCGGTTGGTGGCGCTGGCCGAGATGCCGGACGACTACTCCGGCCCGGCCTGCGAGGCGCAGCCGGCTGCGACCGACCCGCTGCAGGCGACGAGGCTGGTCTACCAGCACGACCCGCTCGACCGGGTGGTCGAGGCTGCGGACGACCGGGGCCTGGTCGTCCGCAGGACTCACCTGGACGACGGCACGGTGAGGAGCGAGACCGTCGACCTGCCGGCGGTCGACGCCCTGGGCCTGGCGGATCTCGACCCGTTCACGACCACGGCCAGCCGCGACCTGAGCGGCGCCCTGCTGGGTCTGAGCTACCCGGACGGCACGGTGGTCGACACCAGCCCTCGCGACGGGCTCGGTCGCATGACGAGCCTGATGGTCAAGGCTGCAGGAGGAGGAGAGCATCTCCGCTGGAGCGGGACCTACGCCGGGCTGAGGCCGTCGAGCGGCACGGCGCTGGGCGGGGTGCGGTGGTCGATCGGCTACGGCGAGATGGGCCTACCCGGCGCTCTCCAGGTCGCGGTGCCGGCGCTGCCCGGGCGGGAGTCGGGCCGACTCAACCTTGCCCGGTCGTACGCCGCCACCGGTCGATTCACCGCGGAGCAGGTGCTCGGCCCGGTCTCGAGCTCGAGTCGCCTCGCGCGCGACCTCGCCAACCGCTTCGAGCGGTGGGAACGGAGCGGCGTGGCGGTCCTGACGGCGGGCGACGCCCACCCCGGGTCGAGGTTCGAGGTGCCGGCCGACTCCGTGGTCGTCAACCTCGCCGCGGGGACGAGCGACGACCTGCTCTTGACCGGCGGCCTCGACGCCGGCGTGCCGGTGCGGGCGTCGTTCGGCCGCGGGCTCGACCACCGGGCCGTGGACGCGGTCGGCCTGCAGGCCCTGGGCGACGGTCATGACGCGCAGACCTTCGGCTGGGACCTGCTCTACGACGACCGGGGCCGGCGCGAACGCGACCAGTCGCGCCTCGGCACCCTGAACCTGCGCTACACCCACGACCTGCTCGACCGGCTGGTGAAGGTCGAGTGGAGCGACGAGGCCAAGGACGACCCGGCCCGCTCCACCGAGACCCGGGGCGAGATCCTGTACGACCCGCTCGGGCGGAGGGTGTGGTCCCGGGTCAACGGCGTGGCGCGGGCGTACGCGCCATTCGAGGACCAGGTCCTGGTCGAGTACCTGCTGCCGGCCGGCGGCGCTGCGCGGCTGGAGAAGCGGCTCTACCACCTCGACGGCGTGGACCGGGTGGCAGGCTACGACTGGGACGCCGACGGCGACGGCACCCTCGAGCGCCGGTACACCACGGTGCTCGACGCCCAGGGCACGGTGCACGCGGTGGCGGACGAGGGCGGGAAGGTCGTCGAGAGCTACCTGTACGGCCCGCACGGGAGCTTCGTCGTCGTCGGCGAGGACGTGGTGCCGCCACGGCTCCTCCAGGCCGAGCTGCACGCCGACGGCGAGGCCCAGGCGCTGGTGCTGGTCTTCGACGAGCCGGTACAGCGGGGCGCAGCCGGGGTCATGGAGCTGCGCGACGGCGGCGGCGAGGTGATCCAGGGCGGGCCCTGGGTCGCTTCGCTCGGGCGACGGGTCCAGTCCATGGCCCTGCTCGACAGCCTGCTGCCCGGGGCGGCCTGCCAGCTCCACGTGGCAGACGTCGAGGACCTGTCCGGCAACCCCATGGCGGCGGCGGTGGACGCTGCATTTCTGGCTCCATCAGCCGGCCAGGATCTGCTCGTCTACAGTGACTTGGGCGACCGGGAGCCGGAGGCCGGGTCCTACCCCGGGAACGTCCTGGCGGTGCTGGACCTGCCCGACGGCGTCGCGGTGGTGGTGGACCTGCCGGTGGAGGAGGGGCAGCTCGCGCCCGACGCCGTCGTCGTGAGGCGCGGCGGCGCGCCCATCGTCGGCACGGTCAGCGTGGTCGACTCGGCCGCGCTGCGGGAGCAGTCGGGCCTTTCGTCCGACGAGCTGGCGGCCCTGCCGCCACTGCCGCCCTACCGGTTCGTGATCGCCTGGCACGCCGACAACCCCGCCACCTTCGCCGCCCATCCGGCCAGCCCACTCCTGTACACCGTCGAGCTCAACCTGCTCGGTGAGGCCAGGACCCCTGCCAATCGCACCTACCCGCCGGAGGTGCCGCTCTTCCACCGCGGCGAGGTGGAGGCCGCCTGGGCCGCCCCCGCCGACGCTCCCATCCTGCCGGTGTCCGCCGTCGGCAACGACCGCCACCTCCACGGCCGCCCCTTCCTCCGCATCGTCCCCGGGTGGGTCGAGCTGTACGACCACCGCGCTCGCTGGTACCAGCCCCGCTCCTGGCGCTGGCTCGAGCCCGACCCACTCGGGCCCGTGGACAGTCCGAACCCCTACAACGCCTTCGCGCTCGACCCGCTCGGGGTCAGGGACCCTCTCGGCCTGTGGAGCTTCGGGGCGCTCGAGGAGACCACGTGGAGAACCGACGACGCCGCGAGGGCGGAGTCGCAGCGGATTCAAGGTGTCATCGGCGAAGGCGCGTGCGACCGAGCTTGGAGCATCGTCGAGGGCGCCGCGACGCCGACGTCGATCACGGCCGCCGCACAGTACATCAACTTCCAGAACAGGGGCAGACAGGCGCGCTACGCGGGCGGGAGCACGGCCGAGGGCACCTGGGTCGCCGCCATGGACGCGCTCGGCATCACGAACGTCGCGGAGATCCTGAACGCTCACGAAGCCTACGGCGACCCCCTCACCGAGGAGGAGATCCTCCGGAGGATAGGTGGCCTGGCCTTCGACGCCGGCTTGGCTGCGGTATCCTCCGCCGGAGGTCGGCTGCTCGGCACGCTCGGCCCCCGCGCCGGACCGAGGGGGGTGGGGGGAGTCCCAAAGAGCGGACTCAACCCCGCTCTCCAGGAACGACTTGCGGCGTACAAGG
>CAYTJW010000413.1:0-5301 GCA_964438135.1 uncultured Thermoanaerobaculia bacterium | reverse complement strand
GGTCTGGGTCGGCACCCAGAAGGGCGTCCAGCGGCTGCGCCCGGACGGCCGGCTGGAGCGGCCGGCAGCGGGCCCGGACGGCGGCCCCGACCTCGCCGCCGCGCCGGTCACCTGCCTGGCCGAGGACCGCCTCGGCACGGTCTGGGTCGGCGTCCCCGGCGCCCTGTTCCGCTGGCACCGCGGCGCGGCTGCGGCGGAGCGGGTGCTGGCCGCGCCGGCCGACCCCCGCCTGGCCATCGCCCACGAGGTGGAGGCGGTGCTGGAGGACCGCTCGGGGATGATCTGGGTGGCCACCCGCGGCGGCGGCCTGCGGGTCGTCGACCCGGAGCCGTCGGCCTTCGCCCACCTCGGCCACCGGCCGGGCGACCCGGGCTCGCTGCCGCACGCCACGGTCACCGCGGTGCTGGCCTCCTCTGGCGGCGACCTGTGGGTCGGGACCCTGGGCGGCCTGGCGCGGGTGCGGGCCGCGACCGGCGTCGTGCAGCCCTTCCGCCACCGGCCGGGCGACCCCTCGAGCCTGGCCGACGACGCGGTCTTCGCCCTGGCCGAGGACGCCGCCGGTGCGCTGTGGGTCGGCACCGACGGCGGGGTCGACCGCCTGCGCCCGGACGGGTCCGGCTTCGACCACCTGCGCCACGACCCGGCCGACCCGGGGAGCCTGAGCGACGACCGCGTCCTGGCCCTGCTGGCGGACCGCTCCGGGGCGCTGTGGGTGGGGACGCGCGACGGCCTCAACCGGCTCGGCCCGGGCGCGACCGCCTTCGAGCGCTTCGGCCCGGGGCAGGGCCTGACCGACGACTTCGTGCGCTGCCTGCTGGAGGACGCGGGCGGCACCCTGTGGGTCGGCACCGAGGTCGGCGGCCTGCTCTCCCGGCCGCCCGGGGGCGACCGTTTCGCCGCCGCCTCGGCGGGGCCGGACGGCCCGGTGGCGCTCGCCTCGAGCCGGGTCTTCAGCCTGGTCGAGGACCGGCAGGCGCTGTGGGTCGGCACCCCCAACGGCCTCGGCCGGCGGGACCGGGGCTCGGGCCGCTGGTCGTGGCTCGACAGTCGCGGCGGGCTGCCCAACGACACCGTCAACTGCATCCTGCCCGACGCCGCCGGGCGGGTGTGGCTCGCCACCAACGACGGCCTGGCGCGCCTCGACCCCGCGACCGGCGCGATCCGCACCTACGACCAGCGCAGCGGCCTCGAGGGGCAGCTGTTCTCGCGCGGCGCCTGCGACGTCGGCGGCGACGGCCGGCTGCTGTTCGGCGCCCTCGACGGGCTGGTGCTGCTGGCCCCGTCCTCGGGCGAGGGGGGCGGGCCGCCGCCGCCGGTGGTGCTGACCGGCTTCGCCGTCTTCAACCAGCCGCGCGAGCTGGGCCGGGCGCTCGAGCACGCGGACGAGATCGTCCTCTCCCACCGCGACCACACCTTCACCTTCGAGCTTGCCGCCCTCGACTACTCGAGCCCGGAGACGCGCCGCTACCTCTACCGGCTGGAGGGGCTGGAGGGCGACTGGAGCATGACCCGCTCGCGCGAGGTCCGGTACACCAGCGTGCCGCCGGGGCGGTACGTGTTCCGGGCCAGGGCGACCGACCGCGAGGGGGCCTGGGCCGAGCCGGGGCTGGCGGTGCGGGTGGTGCTCGAGCCGCCGCTGTGGCGGCGGCTGTGGTTCCGCCTCGGTCTCGCCGCCGCGCTGCTGGCCGCGGGTCTCGCCGGCCATGGCGCGCGCGTGCGGCGGCTCAGGCGGCAGAAGGAGACGCTGGAGCGGCTGGTGAGCGAGCGCACCGCCGAGCTCGAGCGCCTCAACCGGCAGAAGGACGAGTTCCTCGGCATCGCCGCCCACGACCTGCGCTCGCCGCTGGGGTCGGTCACCTCGACCACCGACCTGCTCCTCCACCTGCTCTCGAGCGACCGGCGCGACCCCGAGGTGTGGCGCCGCTTCCTGACCAACATCCGCACCACCACCGAGCAGATGCGGCGGCTGGTCGACGACCTGCTCGACGTGGCGGCGATCCAGACCGGTCGCATCGAGCTGCGGCTGGAGCCGTTCCCGCTCGCCGACCTGCTCGCCGAGCGCGCCGAGCTGCACGGCCAGGCCGCCGCCAACAAGGGCATCGGCCTCGAGCTGGTGCCGGTGGAGGGGGAGGTGGTGGTGGTCGGCGACCGGGCGCGGGTGGCCGAGGTGGTCGACAACCTGGTCGGCAACGCGGTCAAGTTCACCGCCCCCGGCGGCACGGTCCGGGTCCGCGCCAGCGCCGGCGGCGGCCGGGCGCGGGTGGAGGTCGAGGACACCGGCCAGGGTCTCGACCCGGGCGAGGTCGAGCAGGCCTTCACCGGCCGCAAGCTGAGCGCCCGCCCGACCGGCGGCGAGAAGTCCACCGGCCTCGGCCTGGTCATCGTCCGCAAGGTGGTCGAGCTGCACGGCGGCGAGGTGTGGGCGCGCTCGGTCCGCGGCCGCGGCTCCACCTTCGGTTTCAGCCTGCCCCTGGCCCCGGCGTGACCGCCTCTGCCCCCCGCGTCCTCTTCGTACCCGTACCCGTACCCGTAACCGTCCCCGTACCCGACCGGCCCGGAAGCGGGAGCCCGGGATCGGGAACGGCACGGGGGACGGGCGCGCAGCGGCCCGAGCGCCGGAGGCCTCAGCCCAGCAGCGTCTCCAGAGCCGCGGCCAGCTCGTCGGTGCGGTAGGGCTTCTGGATGAAGGCGGTCGGGCCCCCGGCGGCGACCGCGGCGAGGGCCTCCGGCTCGGAGAAGCCGCTGGCCACCACCACCGGCAGGTCCGGGCGGATGGCCCGCAGCTCGCGCAGCGCGGTCTCGCCGTCCATGCGCGGCATGGTCAGGTCGAGGACGACGCAGCGGACGCCGGCCGGGTCGAGGCGGAGGAGCTCCACCGCCTCCACCCCGTCGACCGCCTGCGCGACGCTGAAGCCGAGCCTCCTGAGCATCTGCGACACCACCAGCCGGACCGTCTCCTCGTCGTCCGCCAGCAGCACCCGACCGCTGCCGCGCCAGGCGCTGTCGGCCGGCTGCGGCTCGACTGAGGGGCGCGCGACGTCGGCCGTGGCCGGCAGCAGCACGGCGAAGGTCGCGCCGCCGCCCGGGGCGCTGGTGATGCGGATCGCGCCACGGTGGCCGCGGACGATGCCGAGCACGACCGCCAGGCCGAGGCCGCGACCGGTCTGCTTGGTGGTGAAGAACGGCTCGAACACGCGCCGCTGGGTGTCCGCGTCCATGCCGCAGCCGCTGTCCTCGACCTCGAGCAGGACGTAGTCGCCCTCGGGCAGGCCGTCGTCGAGGTAGGTCGCGGCGAGGGTCGCCCGGTCGCACCGGGCGGCGCGGGTCCGGACCCTGATCTTGCCGCCGCTGGCGCCGGCGGCCTCGGCGGCGTTGGTGACCAGGTTGAGCACCACCTGCCGGATCTGGCTCTCGTCGCCGCGGATCGAGGGCAGCCCGGGGGCGAGGTCGTGGCTGATCGCGACGCGGCCCGAGGTCGTGACCTGGAGCAGGTGGGCCATCTCGCGCACCAGCTCGCCGAGGTCGAAGTCCGACACCACCAGGCGACCGCGGCCGGAGTAGGCGAGCATCTGCCGGCACAGCTCCGCGGCCCGGCGGGCGGCGGTGATGATGCCGGTGACGCTGTCGGCGGCCGGCGAGCCCCCCGGCAGCTCGGCCAGGGCCAGGTCGGCGTGGCCGAGGATGCCGACCAGGAGGTTGTTGAAGTCGTGGGCGACGCCGCCGGCCATCATCCCGAGGCTCTCCAGCTTCTGCGCCTCGAGGACCTTGGCCTGGAGCTGGCGGTGCGCCTCCTCGGCCTCGAGGCGGGCGGTGATGTCGCGGAACACCCCCAGCACGCAGGCGCGGCCGCCGAGGGCGACGGCCGACGAGCTGATGTCGGCCCGGAGCACGCTCCCGTCCCGGCGCCGGACCGGCATGGCGCGGGCCACGTCGAGCTCGCCCCGGCGCTGCCGCTCGAACGCCTCGAGGACCCGCGGCAGGTCCTCCGGCGGGTGGATGTCGTCGACCGCCAGGTCGCGCAGCTCGTCGACCGAGACGCCGAGCATGTCGCACATCGCCTGGTTGGCGGTCACGAAGCGGCGGCTGGCGGCGTCGGCCACCAGCATGCCGTCGCGGGTGCCGTGGAACAGGGTGCGGAAGCGCTCCTCGGACTCCTGCAGGGCGGCCATGGCCCGCCGGTGCTCGGTGACGTCGAGGCCGGAGCTCAGGGTGCCGACGATGCGCCCGTCCGCGTCGCGCAGCAGGGCGTTGTGCCAGGAGATCAGGCGCTGCTCGCCGCGGCGGGTCAGGACCGGGTTGTCGTAGTACTCGACCGGCTGCAGCTCGCCCTTCATGAGGCGGGCGAAGGTGGCCCGCACCAGCTCGCGCTGGTCCGGCGGGAGGAAGGTCTCGAACCAGTCGGCGCCGAGCGCCTCCTCCTCGCGGCAGGCGAGGACCGCGCAGGCCATGCGGTTGGCCAGGGCGACGCGGCCGTTCGTGTCGAGGCCAACGAACAGGACGCCGGACAGGTCGAGCAGAGTGCGGGCGTCGATCTCGAACGCCGCCGCCGCGGGCGGGCGACCGCCGCCTGGCTGATTGTGCTCGGCGTCCACTGTCGGGCTCCCTGTGCGACCCCCCCGGGGGCTGCCTCGTGTCTCACGCTAACCCCCAGTTGCGCGGGGTGTCAAGCACCCTGGCGCCGCCCCGATCCGACCGCGCCCCCGTCGTGGTCGGGGGCGGGGCGGCGGGCGGCTCCACCTCGCCCTGCCCGACGGGCCGGTTTCGTGGCACCATGGGTGTGGCATGGGGCACCGCGGCGCGGCGACCGGGGCGCGGGGGGAGGCGGCATGGCGGCTGGCGACGTTCGGGTGAGGGGTCGGGTGCTGGTCACCGTGACGGCGCTGGCCGTGCTCGCGAGCGGGCGGCTGGCGGCGGCCAACACCGCCTCGCCGGTGATCCTGTCGTTCGTGGAAGGCGGCTTCTTCGGCTCCGGCAGCCCGGGCATCTTCGTCTTCTCCGCCCTCTTCCCGGCCCTGTTCGAGTGGCCGTTCATGGGCCGGATCGGGGTGCGCACGATGGCCATCGGCCACGCCGTGGCGGCCAACACCCTGAGCATGCTGGTCGGCGTCGGCCTCTCAGACCTCGGCTCCATGGCCTCGGGCTGGGTGATCGGCCACGACCAGGCCGCCGGGCTGTGGCTGGTGCTGCAGCTGCCGTTCCTGGTCGCCTGCTCGATCGCGCTCGAGGGTCTCTACTACCGGCTGGTGGTGGGCCCACCGAGCTGGCGCTGGCTGGCGATCGCCAACGTGGTCAGCATCGCCC
>CAYTJW010000412.1:0-5305 GCA_964438135.1 uncultured Thermoanaerobaculia bacterium | reverse complement strand
CGGCCGGGCCGGCCGCTCGAGGCGCAGCTCCCGCGCCGGCGCCCCTTCGCTCGCGGCCCAGCGCCACACCTCGCCGGCGCGGCCGCACCAGCGGACCAGCCGCGCCCCGACTCCCCACAGGCGCCAGTCGAAGGTGTCGAGGTAGGTCAGCTGCCGGCGCGTGCGTCGCCCGACCACGACCCGGAAGGAGGGTCGAAGCGCCTCGACCAGGCGCTCGAGGCCGGTCGGCGGGGCGGGTTCGAAACGGGGCGACACCAGCTCGGGACGGCAGCGAGCGGCCGTTCTGATACGATACCACGGCCCCGGCAACCGGCTCGAGCGCGCAGACGTGGAGCCTCCTGGCTCGGCGCGGAGGGCGGCGCCCGGGGTGACTGGAGAGTGACCCATGGCGCAACGCCCGCTCGAGCCGATCTTCCTCGGCCGGACCTTCGACGACTTTCTGCTCCGACCCCAGGAGGGGACGGTGGGGTCGCGGCGCGAGGTCAACCTGACCTCGCCCCTGATGGCCGGGCTCGACCTCGAGCTGCCGATCCTGTCCGCCAACATGGACAGCGTCACCGGCCGCGAGATGGCGCGGGCCATGGCGCTCGAGGGCGGCCTGGGGGTGATCCACCGCGGCCAGAGCATCGAGCGCCAGGCCGAGGCCGTGGCCCGGGTCAAGCGCATCCACGGCGCGGTCATCTCGAGCCCCCTGTGCCTGCCGCGCGGCACCACCATCCGCGAGGCGCGGGCCTTCGCCCGCGCCAACAACGTCACCGGCATCCTGATCGAGGAGAAGGCAGGCAGCCGGGTGCTGGCGGGCCTGCTGTCCCACCGCGACATGCCGTGGATGCCGGGCCTCGAGGGGCGGCCGGTGGACGAGTTCATGACCCCCTTCGACCGCCTCCACACCCACCCGCCCGGGATCAGCGAGGACCAGGCCGAGCGGATCCTGTTCGAGCGGCGGATCGAGCGGCTGCCGCTGGTCGACGGCGAGCGCCGCATCCACGGCCTGATCACCCGCAAGGACATCCTCTTCCTGCGCCAGCGCCCGTTCGCCAGCAAGGACGCGCGCGGCCGGTTGCTGGTCGGCGCCGCCATCGGCGCCCGCGGCGCCTTCCTGGAGCGCGCCGCGGCCCTGCTGGAAGCCGGCGCCGACTGCCTGGTGGTGGACATCGCCCACGGCCACTCCCGGGTCATGGCCGAGGCCGTGCTCGCGCTCCGCGCCCGCTTCGCGGCCGCGCCGCTCGTGTGCGGCAACGTCGCCACCGGCGAGGGCGCCACGTTCCTGGCCGCGCACGGCGCCGACGCGGTCAAGGTCGGGGTCGGCCCGGGCCGGGGCTGCCGCACCCGGCTCGAGACCGCGGCCGGGGTGCCCCAGCTGCAGGCCATCCGCGAGGCCTACTGCGCGGTCGGGGACAGGGTGCCGCTGGTCGCCGACGGGGGGGTCACCCACGACAAGGACGTCTTCCTGGCCCTCCTCTGCGGCGCGTCGACGGTCATGCTGGGCAGCGCCCTGTCCGGCACCGACGAGTCGCCCGGGCACGTCATCGAGGACCCGGCGACCATGACCAAGCGCAAGATCTACCGCGGCATGACCTCGCCCCAGGCAGTGCTCGAGTCGCTCTACGACGCCGACGAGGATGCGCTCGAGGGCGCCCTCGAGACGCCGGCCGAAGGTCAGGAGCTGCAGGTGCCGTACAAGGGCAGCGTGGTCGACATCCTGAGCCGGATCCGCGGCCACCTGCAGTCGGCGGTGAGCTACGCCGGCGAGACCTCGCTCCGAGCCGCCAGGGCCAAGATCGCGGCCGACCCGGAGCGCTACCTGATCCCCCTGTCGGCGGCCTCGTGGCGGGAGAGCTACCAGCGGTGAAGGGCGAGCGGGCGATGCCCGGCGCAGCCGGTCCCTGCCGTCGTTGCCGAGCTCTGCCGGCAGCGGGCGGGTGACCGCCGGGCGTGGCCTGCAGCCGGTCGAGCCCCCGGTCAGCCCGGCGGGGCACCGGGCTTGACCGCGCGGGTGGCGATGAAGGTCCGGAGGTAGCGGTCGAGCGGGTAGCCCGGCCGGTGGTGCGAGTCCTCGTAGAGGGCGGTCAGCACCAGGCCGGCGTCGAGCTGGCCGCCGATCTGGTCCTCCAGGGTGTGCCCGAACTCGAGCGGCACGCCGGCGGCGAGGCGCCGCGCCCGCTCCTCCGGGTCGAGCGCCGTCGCGTCGGAGTGCGGGATCGGGTGGCGCACGGTCAGGCAGCCCTGCGGGTCGTCGTCGGGGTCGTCGAAGAGGTACAGGACCGGGTTGGCGAAGCCGGCCAGCAAGAGGCCGCCGGGCCGCAGCACCCGGTGCGCCTCCCGCCAGAGCGGGCGGACGTCGGGCACGAAGCAGTTGGCCACCGGGTGGAAGACGAGGTCGAAGGAGGCGTCGGCCAGCGCCGAGAGGTCGGCCATGTCGCCCTCGAGCGCGACCAGGGGCAGGCCCTCCCGGGTCGCCACCAGGCGGTCCTGCTCGAGCTGCCTCGGCGAGGCGTCGAGCACCCAGACCCGCGCCCCGGCCGCGGCCAGGATCGGCCCCTGCTGCCCGCCGCCGCCGGCCAGGCAGAGGACGGCGGCGCCGGCCAGGGGCGGGAACCACTCCCTCGGCACCGGCCGCACCGGCGTCAGCAGCACGCGCCACTCGCCCCGCCGGGCGGCGGCGACCTCGGCCGCCGACACCGGCACGGTCCACCGGTTGGCCGCGGCCACCTGCTGGTCCCAGGCCTGGCGGTTGTGGCGTCGGACCTCGTCGGCGGCGAGAGCGCCCGCTGGGCTCATGGGTGACCCTCCTCCGGGGCGATCGCGGCCCGCGTCGCATCATGCCACGGGCGCGCGGTCGGCGCAGCATGGGGCGTCGAAGCCGGGCCCCGGGGCGACGCCGAGCCCCGCCAGAGCCCCCTACCGGCCGCGCGCCGGCTTGAGGTCGAGGATCGGCGTGCCGTCGAGCGCCTCGAGGTCCCGCACCCGCAGGCGCAGGCCGTCGACGGCGACGACCGTCACCGGGTGCAGCCCGATCGGGTTGGGGCGGTCGGGCGAGCGGGTCGAGAACACCCCGCGCTCGGCGCCGGTCGGGTCGCGGCGGGGGTGAACGGCGAGCACGTCCCGGCGGGCCCGGTCGAGCCACGTCAGGACGATCACCTGGTCGCCGACGCGGACGTCGACGAGCCCGGCGGCCACGGCCGGGTCGAAGACCAGCCACGCCTCGGGCGACCCCTCGTGGCCCTGCCGGGGCGCCGTGGCCCGGTCGGTCAGCGGCGACTCGACCCGGCCGACGGGGTGCAGCACGAAGGTGTCCTGGCTCACCGCCTCCCCTCCAGCCTGCCGAGCAGCGCGGCGAGCGCGAACGCCGCGACGATGCCGTTGACCGGCGGGACGCCGGGGAGCCAGGCGGCCGCCGCCGTGCCGCCGAGGTACGCCACTGCGCCGCTCCAGCGCAGCGCCGGCAGCGCCGCCCGCTCGACCGGGGGGTAGGCGCCGCGGCGGACGACGAAGTAGTCGGCCAGGATCACGCCGCCGATGGGCGGGATGACGGTGGCGAGGAGCACCAGGTAGGGCAGCAGCCAGTCGTACATGCCGGCGAGCGCGGCGGCGGTGCCCAGGGCTGCCCCGACGAGGGTGACGAGGCGGCGCCGGCGGGTCCGGAGGAGGGCGCAGCCGGCCACCGAGAAGTTGTAGATGGTGTTGTCCTGGGTGGTCCAGATGTTGAGGAAGAGCATGGCGATGCCGGCCAGGAGCAGACCCTGGCGGGCGAGCACCTGGACGATGTCCGGCTCGCCGTAGACCAGGCCGCCGAGGGCGCCGGCGAACACCATCAGGCCGTTGCCGAGGAAGAACGCGACCAGGCTCGTCACCACCGCCGCCCGCCCCGAGCGGGCGTAACGGGTCCAGTTGGTGGCCTGCGTGCCGCCGCTCGCGAAGGTGCCCATGATGACGGTGAGCGCGGTCGCGACGGTCATCGACCCGCTGGGCTCGACCGCCATCAGGCCGCCCACCCCGCCCACGTCGCGGAAGGCGATGGCGAAGCTCCAGGCGATGAGCCCGACCATCGTCGGCACGGCCACGACCGACAGCAGCTCCAGACCGCGGTAGCCGACCCAGGCGGTCGAGCAGAAGAGGAGGCCGAACAGGACCATGAAGGCCCGCGGCCAGAGCCCGCCGACGCCGGTCAGCTGGGCGAGGACCAGCGCCATGGTGGCGGTGCCCCAGGCGTACCAACCGACCTGGGTGAAGCCGAGCAGGAGGTCCGGCCAGCCCGCGCCGACCCGGCCGAAGGCGAAGCGGCACAGGAGGATGGTGGAGAGGCCTGTGCGCGCGGAGGCGAGGGCGAGGAGGGCGACGTAGACGCCCAGCAGGAGGTTGCCGGCGACCACCAGCGCGATCAGGTCGGGCCAGAAGCGGAACGCGGCGCCGACGCTGCCCCCCGCCCACATGGTGGCGGTGAAGAAGGTGAAACCGAGCAGGACCCAGGCCAGCGACAGCGCCGTCTGCCGTGCGCTCTCCGGCACCTCGCTCAGGGGGTAGTCCTCGTGCTGCGGCGCGGGCTCGGTCATCGGCATCTCCCGGGCGGTGCGCGGTCGGCGGGCGGGAGGCCTCCGGCCGACGTCGCCGCGACGGCTTGTACACCAGCCGCCGGGCTCCTGGCCAGCCGTCGGCGCGCGGGTGAGCGGCGTCAGCGCCAGTCGCCGACCAGCTCGAAGGCCGCCCAGTAGAAGGGGTGGCCGAGGTCGCGGGTGGCCGCGCGCCCGCCCCCGGCGGCCTCGATCGGGCTCCTGATCAGCTCGCGCTGGGCGCCGGCGAGGGCCTCGTCCTTGCTCGCGCCGGCTTCGAGACGGGAGTAGAACCGCTGCATCAGCTCGGCGGTCGACTCGTCGGCCACGCGCCACAACGAGGCCAGGACGGTGCGCGCCCCGGCGAACTGGAACGCGCGCGTGAGGCCGACGATGCCCTCGCCCGCGACCTCCTCGCCCAGCCCGGTCTCGCACCCCGACAGGGTCACCAGGTCGGCGTCGAGGCGCACGGTCTCGAGCACCTCCCACGCCTGCAGGAGACCGTTGTCCTCCCCCTCCCGCGGGCTGGCCGGGATGGCGAGGGCGAGGAAGGAGTCGAGCGGGAAGCGCTCGTCCACCAGGCCGTGGGTGGCGAAGTGGACGATGTCGACCTCCCGCCCCAGCCCCTTCGCCCGCCCCTCGGTCGCCGCGGCGCCGAGCAGCAGCTCGTTCCGCCCGGGGAAGAGGGCGGCCAGCGCGGCGGCCTCGCGTCGCGCCGCCGGCAGCGGCTCGAGCCTCAAGCCCACCCGCAGGGC